>JBDTZD010000058.1:0-4101 GCA_040005335.1 Pyrinomonadaceae bacterium
ACGCTTGCCACAAAGATGCGCGTCGATTAATCATTACAGACGATGAACACGGAGCGGCTTCGCCTATTTTTGATGAAACTAACGTTCTCATTCAGTTAGAATTAACATCGCTCATCAAAAATGGCGAAGTGCCAATTCTGGGCGGTTTTATCGCGGCGGCGCGAAACGGTGAGACAACCACTTTGGGGCGCGGAGGTTCCGATTTTTCAGCGGCGATTATCGGCGCGGCTTTGGGTGCTAAAGAAATCCAAATTTGGACGGATGTAACCGGTGTTTTAACCGCGGATCCGCGCATTGTGCCGGAAGCAAAAACATTGCCCGTTTTATCATATGAAGAAGCTGCTGAACTATCGTATTTTGGAGCGAAAGTTCTGCATCCAAAAACAATTTTGCCAGCCGTTGACCAAAAAATTCCCGTCCGCGTCTGTAATTCGCGTGAACCCGAAAAACCAGGGACAATGGTTGTCGAAAGCAGCGAATCAACCGGTAATCGAATCAAGAGCATCGCCTACAAAAAAGGAATTACAATTTTACGTGTGACTTCGGCGCGGATGCTCGGCAGTTACGGTTTTATGAGCGCCCTGTTTCAGATTTTCGAGCGATACCGCACCGTTATTGACGTTATCTCGACTTCCGAAGTTTCTGTCTCTTTGACGCTCGACAATACGACTGCGCTTGAATCAATCGTTCATGAACTAAAACGTTTGGGCGAAGTCGAAACTGAAGAGGGAAATGCGGTTGTCTGCATCGTCGGCGAAGGATTGCGAAATACGCCGGGCGTGGCTGCAAAAATTTTTGCGACAATCGCCGACATTAATGTTTCGCTGGTCTCACACGGAGCTTCGAGCGTTAATTTCACGTTTGTCGTGAAAGAGGATAAAGTTGCGGAAACGATCAAAAAACTACACAACGCATTTTTTTAGGATTGAGATAACAAAATGAATTCACCAACAGAAACAACAGCCAATTCACCGATGGCGCCGGGTACTCAACTGTCAGTCGAGCCTTGCACCGTAGTCATTTTTGGCGCGTCGGGCGATTTGTCCAAACGCAAATTGATCCCAGCACTTTATAATCTAGCTTGCGAACACTGCGTCAGCAATGATTTTCAAATTTTGGGTGTTGGACGGACGCCTGTTAGCGACGAAGATTTTCGGGCGCAGATGCATGAAGCTGCCAAAAATGCCAAAGACACTCGTGATTACGACGAGGAGAAATGGGTAGAGTTTGAAAAGCGTTTGACGTATGTCATCGGTGATCCTAACAACGATGACATGCTCGATGAACTGAGCAATCATTTGGAAACTATGCACAAGAACGGCGCGAGCCGCAATCGCATTTATTATTTATCCCTTCCGCCTTCGGTTACGCCGAGTGTCATCAAAGGTTTAGGACAAGCCGGACTCGCCGATGAAACAAAAGGGTATGCCCGTGTTGTCATCGAAAAACCATTCGGACGCGATTTAGAATCAGCAAAAGAATTGAATGCAGATGTTGCTGAATCGTTTAAAGAAGAACAGGTTTACCGGATTGACCATTATCTCGGCAAAGAAACCGTCCAAAATATTCTAGTTTTCCGTTTTGGTAATTCATTGTTTGAGCCGATTTGGAATCGAAACTATATTGATTACGTTGAAATCACCGCCGCCGAACCGCTCGGAATCGAAGGACGCTCCGGTTATTACGAAGAGGCCGGGGCGCTGCGCGACATGGTAACCAATCATTTAATGCAAATGTTGATGCTCGTTGCAATGGAACCTCCGGTTGCTTTTTCAGCCGACGACGTGCGCGAAGAGAAGGTACAGGTTTTGCGCTCAATACGGCATCTAAAGCAGGATCAAGTGGCAGAACGAACAGTGCGGGGGCAATATTCGACCGGAATTGAAAACGAGGAAAAAATTGCTGGTTATCGGGATGAAGAAGGAGTTAAACCCGGCTCTAAAACAGAAACATATGCTGCCGTCCAATTTAATATCGAAAACTGGCGTTGGGCGGGCGTCCCGTTTTATCTTCGCACCGGCAAACGCTTGCCCAAACAGCTAACTGAAATTCGCGTTCATTTTAAAACCACTCCGCTCGCTTTATTTGCCAGACAAGGCGCGGGTTTGCAGGAACCCAATATCATCACTATTCAAATTCAACCGCAAGAGGGAATCAATATTTCGTTTGGCGCAAAAGTTCCCGGAACTGAAATGCGAACCGGAACAGTTAGTATGAATTTTTCTTATACAGATGGTTTCGGCGTTAAATCTCCTGCTGCATATGAAACTCTTTTGCTGGATGTAATGCAGGGCGACGCGACGCTTTTTACGCGGCGTGATGAAGTCGAATCGGAATGGCGTCTGATAACGCCAATTGAAAACGCTTGGGCAGCAGGCATCGCGCCAATTCAATTTTATGAATCCGGCACCAATGGACCAGAGAAAGCCGATGAATTGCTGCGAAAAAATGGACATAGCTGGCATGACTTAAGCGACAATGAACAAATATAAAATTGAAATTGTCACTGACGCAGACAACCTAAGCCGCCGCGCAGCAGAAATTTTTGTTGATTTAGCCAGCCGAGCTATCAATGAACATGGTATTTTCAGTGTTGCTTTATCAGGCGGTTCAACACCGAAAAAGCTTTACGCGCTGCTCGCCGCAGAGCCGTTTCGTTCAAATATTGAATGGACAAATGCTCACTTCTTTTTTGGCGACGAGCGGAATGTGCCGCCGGGTTCGGACGAGAGCAATTTCCGGATGGCAAACGAAGCGTTGTTTTCCAAAATCAGCGAATTGCCGCCGGAAAACATTCATCGTGTGGCTGGAGAAAAGGCTGCCGTCGATGCTGCCGGAGATTATGAGCAGGAGTTAAAAGATTTTTTCCGCAACGAACTTCCGCGTTTTGACTTGGTTTTACTGGGTCTTGGCGCCGACGGTCACACTGCTTCGCTTTTTCCAGATTCACCTGCTTTGGAGGAAAATGTACGTTGGTTTGTCGAAAACTGGGTTGAAAAATTTAACAGCTATCGTTTGACCCTGACGTTTCCAGTTTTGAACAATGCGCTAACTATTTTATTTTTAGTTGCCGGTGCAGATAAATCTGAAGTTTTAGCACAGGTTTTACATGGCTCTGAGAAAAACTATCCCTCGCAAATGATAAATCCAACGGGCGGTGAACTACGTTGGTTAATTGACCAAGCGGCGGCAGCCGACGAAATTCGGTAAAAAAGCGTACCAACATCAATTTTCGAATTTGCTACCATTATCGTACATTATGGCCGAAGCAAAAGAAATTAGCGGACTTGATTGCAATGCGTCCGCAATTGATTGGGCGAGACAAGTTTTGGAGGTGCGATTTTCTGAAGTTTTAGATTTACGCGTGGCTGCACAAGATTTTTCTGAGGTTGAAACCGTTCACGACATGCGCGTTGCAATCCGCAGGCTGCGCGGCGCTCTACGAGATTTTCTGCCGCTCCTTAAAAAACGCTTTCTGCGCAATGTTCGCAAAGATTTAAAACAGTTTGCCGACGCGCTTGGCGCGGTGCGCGATGAGGATGTTGCAATCATCGCACTTAAAAAAATGCTGACTGGCATCGGCAACGAGCAAATAAAAGAGGGAGTCGAAAATTTTCTTGCAAGGCGCAATGCTCTGCGTGAACAAAATCGCGTTAATCTAACTGAAATTCTAACCAGTAAAACTTCTCAAAGGCTTGAAAGGGATTTTTTAAAATCGCTTGAACGAAGCATCAAAAACAGTCCATTAACTTTTAATCAAGCCGGCAGATCAGCCGTCAGCCAAAGCCTCGATCATTTTCTCGAATTAGGCGTGAGTTTATACAATCCGTTTAACGCTCCTGATTTGCACGAATTGCGAATCGCCGCCAAGCGCCTGCGCTACGCGCTCGAACTTTTTACGGCTTGTTGGGGCGCGAGCATCAAAATATTTGCCGACGAAATCGCCGCGATGCAATCTGCCCTTGGCGAAGTTCACGATTGCGATGTTTGGATTGACGGATTAAGCGATTTGTTGCTGGGCGACAGCGGCGCGACAACTGAGAGTGAATATCAAACTGCCATCTGGCTTTTGTCAGAATTTACTAAAAGACGCACCAAATA
>JBDTZD010000117.1:0-4099 GCA_040005335.1 Pyrinomonadaceae bacterium
ATTGGTCGCAGCTTTGCTTTGTTTGACCGACTTTTTCACGGTCTGCGTTTTTTTAGTTTGCGCCAGCGCCGCGGAAAGACAGAGCAGTGCGATGAAACATAACAAGAAAATCTGTCGCCAACTAAATTTTTCGGGCATTGTTATTTCCTACTATTTGCCGCTAATCATGAGTTTGGCAATCGCCTGCAATTGCATGTTCAACGTGCCTTCGTAAATTGCACCGATTTTTCCGTAAACCTCGTCTGATTACAAAATTTTGATGCCATATTTAGCAAATTCTGCGTCGTCAGTCATCACCGGCAAAGTTTCGACATTTGATTGAGCGATTATAATGCGATCAAACGGATCTCGGTGATGAAAAGGCAAAGTCGAAACTTGTAAAACATGTGAGGGTTGAATCGGCAAAATCTCTATATTTTCTGCTCCGAGTTGATTGATAACGTCAGTGAACGATTGTGCTAACATTAATTTGCCGAGACTTATTTTTATTGCAATTTCCCACAGACTAGCGATGCTGACAAAAACTTCATTGTTTGTGGCAGCGATAACTTGTCGGCGAGATTTTGCCAGCAAAAGATTTCCTTCGAGAAACCAAATCAAAATATGAGTATCGAGCAACATGCGCATCACATATACTCCTTAAAATCTTCGAGCGGCACGTCAAAGTCATCTGCGATATTTATTACCAAGCCTTTCATGCTGCCAAATTGGCGTTCCTTTTTTTCGGAGTTTTTGATTTTTTGCAATTTAATCAAATCCAAATTCACCAATTCGTCAAGCAATTTTTTCGCGCGCGGTTCTAAAATTTCTATTTCGTATGTTTCCATATTTATTTCCCTGAAATCACGAGTTTAGCAATTGTCTGCAATTGCATGTTCGACGTGCCTTCATAAATCGCGCCGATTTTTGAATCGCGCCAAAATTTTTCGATCGGATAATCTTTGACATAGCCGTAGCCGCCGAAAAGCTCAATCGCTTTTGACGAAACTCGTTCCGCCGTGCGCGACGAGTAAAGTTTTGCCATGGCAGCTTCTTTCAGAAAAGGCTTTTCGGCATCTTTCAGACGAGCCGCGTTGTAAACCAGCAGGCGCGCAGCTTCGATGTCCATCGCCATTTCCGCGAGTTGAAATTGAACGGCTTGAAAATCGTTGATGGCTTTACCGAATTGTTCGCGTTCGGAAGTGTACGAGAGCGCGGCTTCAAACGCGCCGCGAGCAATTCCAATCATTTGCGCTCCGATGCCAATGCGACCTTCATTTAAGGTTTCAATCGAAACCTTGTAACCCTTTCCAACTTCGCCCATCACGTTTTCCTTGGGCACGCGGCAGTTTTCCAGGATCAATTCCGTGGTTGAACTCGCTCTGATTCCGAGTTTGTCTTCTTTTTTGCCGACCGAAAAACCTTCAAAATTTTTCTCGACCACAAAAGCCGTGATGCCTTTGTAACCTTGATCCGGCGCGACATTGGCGAAAACGATAAAGATTTCTGCTTCCTTACCGTTGGTAATCCAGAGTTTTTGACCAGTGAGTTCGTAGTAATCACCTTTATCAATGGCTTTTGTCTTGAGAGCAAAGGCGTCCGACCCGGAAGAGGCTTCTGAAAGAGCGTACGCTCCAACTTTGCTTTCAGCCATTTGCGTTAGATATTTTTTCTTTTGTTCTTCCGACGACCAGCGCATAAACGCGTTGGCGACGAGCGTGTTTTGGACGTCCACAAAAACCGACACTGAAGCATCCACGCGGGCAATTTCCTCGATTGCGAGAATTGCATTAAAAAACGAAGAGCCGGCACCGCCATATTGTTCGGGCGTTTCGATTGCCATTAGCCCAAGTTCAAAGCATTGTTTAATTAGTGCAGGGTCAAGCTGTCCAGCTTTTTCCATTTCTTCGACGCGCGGGCGGATTTCGCCTTCTGCAAATTCTCGCACCGATGCGCGAAATTGTGATTCTTCTTCGGTTAAATCTGTTAGAGCTGAATTCATTAGATCGCGTTCTAAAACTGCTGCATTCATGTTTCTTTGGTTTCCCTTGTTACTTAAAGTTAAGACAGGCAAAATAGAATGATAAACGCTCGCCGCACAAAACGTAAAACGCGGGGTGGGCGGCGAGCGCTGGATCGGACTTTCTCGCGATGACTTTGAACCAATTGGAACACACCAAAAACTCTCGTTTAAAAATCCTGGGCCTCGCTCTGACAATTTTAGGTCTAGGTTTGTTCGGCTACTTTATCTACGAAGCTGGAATCGAGGAAATTTGGGATGGTATTAACCGACTCGGATTCGGTTTTCTGCTAATCGTCGTACTTTACGCATTTAAATTAGCGACGCGGGCGGGGGCGTGGAAACTCTCGCTTGAGAAACCTTACAGTCTCGGATTTTTCAATGCATATCGCGCCGTTATCATGGGCGAAGCGCTAACCGCTATCATTCCGCTCGGAATCTTGACGAGCGGCACGACCAAAGCGGTGGCGGTAAGAAAACAATTGCCGCTGGTCGTCGGATTGTCATCGGTGGCAATCGAGAATCTTTTTTACTCTCTAGCGACAGCAGTTTTATTCTTGAGCGGCGGGATGATGTTTCTGTTTCTATTTCACCCGACTGGAAATGCGGCGCTCGCGAGCTATGCCTTAATCGCTCTCGTATTTGCGGCGATTATTGGCGGTTTTTTGATGGTAATCTACGAATGGCGTTTCGCCAGTAATTTTGCAAACTGGCTCTACAATAGAAATTTAGCAACGCGTCTTTTGCATTCGGGGCGAGCGCAGGTACTTCATTTTGAAAACTTGATTTACGGATTTTACCGTCATCAGCCGCAACGTTTTTTGCCTATCCTATTGCTCGAAACAGCGTTTCACACGCTTGGCATTTTGGAAGTTTGGATTATTTTGGACGCCATCAGCGACGTCAGGATAAGTTTTGGAACCGCTCTCCTTCTGGATTCGGTCAATCATATAATTTTATTTACCTTTAAGCTGATTCCATTTGCGCTCGGCGTTGACGAAGCCGGTGCGCGCTACATTACCGACACGTTAGCCATCGGCGCTGGCGTCGGCGTGACGCTCGCCATCATTCGCAAAGGTCGCGTGCTGTTTTGGACAATACTCGGGATGTTGCTGGTTGCGCGGAGCGGTTTATCTTGGAAAGAAGTTACTTCTGCTGTAAACGAAACTCAGGAAGCCAAAGCATAATCCTGCAACTCGCTATAGCCGCGGAAATGATGAGAAAAGAAAGCAACATCGCCATTTGCGAACGGGCGGCGAGAATATTATCCATATCTCCTCTCAGTGTTTACTCCGTTTTCGTTCGATAATAATTGGCGCAAACCGGGAAAGCCTGTTAAATCGAAATGCGAACCGGGACGCCATTGAGCGCGGCATTACCGGTTAATTCGTCAAGCAACAATTGGTCAGTCAGATCGTTGACGCTCGCGCCGCCGCCATTTTCAAGCCGAAAATTTGCGGTAAAATCGGCGCGTCCGTGTCCATAGCCGTGCGGAATGCTGACGACGCCGGGCGCAATCTCATTGGTAAATTCGCAGATAATTTTGATTTCACCGACGCGCGAAACGACGCGCACAACCGATTTGTTAACCAAATTTTTACTTGCCGCCGTTGCCGGATGAATCAGCAAAGTGCAGCGATTGCGTCCTTTGGTTAATCTTTCAGATCCGTGCATCCACGAATTATTATCTCGCAAATGCCGCCGTCCAATTAGCAATAAATCAAAGTCTTCGTCAACAATGCTTTCGGACGTCTTTCTAGCCTGTTTACTTTGACTTTCCTCAAAATCCTGCGCGACGCGCTGCAAATCGGCAATTAGCAAGTCCGGCAACAAATTAATACGCCCATCGGCGGTCAAAAGTCTGTCGGGTAAACAAGGACTGAGCGCCCCCAAATCAATGCCGTGAGGATTTTCCAAGAGTTTTTCAAGCGTCAAACCGTTCGCACCATAAGCCCCCAACTTGATGCCGAAGGTAAGCTTTTCAAGCGGATTGCGCGGCGCGGGGAGATTCGCGCCGTCTTCGGCGTTCAAACGATTTGCCAGTTCTTCGAAAATTTCCCAATCGTGACGCTGCTCTGCGGTTTTCTCAAAAAGCGGCAC
>JBDTZD010000097.1:0-13881 GCA_040005335.1 Pyrinomonadaceae bacterium
TCCCGTTCCATTCGGTCTCGCGTCATCAAGAGCCAACGGGCAAGACGCGCTTCGATCAGATGAAAACGATAACAAGCCGCAGATTGCGAAATCTGAGTTAGCAGTGAATGTGTAAAGCGTTGCAAGAGGCGCGGGAGCGCGCCGCCTTTGGAGCATTCTTTTTGAAAATCCGCCGTATTCATTCTCATCGCTTGCCCTGTGCCTTGCACTATTGCCCGGCTGCTTGAAGTTTCCACGCCAAGAAAGACGGAAAGCCCGACCATTCCTTCATTACCGACAATCCCAACTTCGAGCGTCGAGCGATTACCAACGGCGGCCAGCAGAGAAATAATCCCGCTTAATGGAAAATAAACGTAGCGGATAAAATCGCCCGGTTCGTAAATGGTTTCAGTGTAAATTAAAGGAATTTGTGTAAGTTTGGGCAGCAGACGCTCCCTTTCTTTGGCTGGCAGCGCGGCAAGCAGTCGGTTCGCAATCGGTGCGGATTGGATTTCGGGATCGAACATTGCAACTCTCCTTCTGGTTTTGGTCGTGTTGTGTCAAAACAACAGACGGCACAAGAAGAAGTTGATTATTCCAATTCCGATGTCGAGTGGTGAATTTGTAAAAGATCAATTATCCGAAGATAATTGCCAAATCTAACGATAACAATCAAAAGCGTGTTAGTCGCCGAGTGTTACCCGAAAGTTCTTGAAATGCCCCGACTGAGCAAGCGATTGTATTCGGCGTTGACGACCTCGTAACACTCGCAAACGGCGGTTTCTAACCCTTGCCGGTCAAGCAGAGTAATTGCTCCGCGAACGTTTTTGATTAAGCCTCTTTCGGCAAGTTTTTTGGCAGCCAAGGTCACGCCTTCGCGCCGGACGCCGAGCATATTGGAAATTAAGTCCTGCGTCATCACGAGCTTATCAGAATCAAGGCGGTCGTGGCTGAGGAGCAGCCAACGACAAAGTTGCTGTTCAATTGGATGGAGACGGTTGCAAACGGCGGTTTGTGAAATTTGCGTCAATAAAGCCTGAGTGTAACGCAACAGCAATTTTTGAAACGCTCCGCCCCGCGCAAATTCGGCTTGTAAATCTCTCGCTTTGATTCTGAAAGCATCACCCGCGCTTTGAATAACCGCCCGGCTAGTGGTCGTGTCGCCCCCCATAAAGAGGGCGACTCCGATTATTCCGTCATTCCCCACCACGCCAATCTCGGCGGTTGCCCCGTTTTGCATTACGTAGAGCATCGAAATGATCGCCGTCGTCGGAAAATAAGCGTAATCCATTTTGTCGCCGGATTCATGAAGAACCTGACCAAGCTTAAAAGAAACCGGCTCTAATAGAGGCTGGAGGCGCAAAAAATCTTCTGTATGAAGGGTAGCAAGCAGGTGATTTTTCAGCACAACGCTTGGCGTACTGATTGCGGTCGTAATCATTTATTTATTCCTCGTTTTAGATTAAAAATTTTGAAACCCTCCTTAAGTAAGAATTGTCAAAACAAAATATTATAAATGAAAAATAAATTTCGTTGTGTGTTTTACCACACACAACTGTTAAAGTTGGGATTTCTGGTTTAAGACACTATTTTAATCGTAATTAAAACATCTGTAAATCAAACAAACAGCGGCAGATACGGTTACTTTGAGCCGCTCCGCGTTGTCTTCGTGTTCCTAAAAATTGCTCTCTCATATTAAGGCAAGGCGGATATATATAAAGATTTTTGAGTGTGAGAGCGCACTTACAAAGCTCTTTTAATAGTTCATCATAAGCCTGCATTCAATAAATGTATATTGAAATTTTACCAACCGGCATTTGTTGCGTTTGGCTCCGCGCCGGATATCAGCCACATTCCAATGACCAAGCTCTTCTTTGAACAATAGTTATTTTTTTTGGCAGCAACTGCTCTGTTTTTAAGAGCAAAAGCTGCATTGAAAGAAGGTAATCGTAATCGAGCGAAAGCCTTCCTTCGTTTTCAAGATCTCTTCCTGATTTTTTGCGGTAATTCGTCCAAGAAAATTTTATCAATCGGTCTCATTATTTCTGTGACGAACTAATGTTTAGGCAGCGCTAAAAATTATGATGACGCTCTCGCAAACAACGGAATCGGCGGCAGAATCTGTCGAGACAGTTACACTACGGCAAGCACAACGGCAAAATTGCGCGCGGCTGATTAAACTAATAGCCACAGGCGATCAATCAGCTTTCGCGCAGCTTTACGACAGTACGAGCGGATTGCTTTTTGGGTTGTTGCTACGCATTTTAGGTCACAGCAAAATGGCTGAAGAAGCGCTCGAACAGGTTTACGCGGAAATCTGGAAACAAGCGGGAGGCTTTGACGAAGAACGTGAGAAACCGCTGACTTGGCTGGTTATTATCGCACACCGCCGAGGACTTGAGCGTTTACATGAAAACACAAGCAAACAGCCAGAGACGGTTTGTGAAAATAACGTTCAAAATCGTTTGCCTGTTGCTTTGAACTCGGATGCGAACATCTCAGAACACCAGCGACTCGTCCGCTCGGCAATCAACGCGCTCGCGCCCTCCCAGCGGGAGGTGCTTGAATTAGCTTATTTTTCCGGGATGAAAGAATCCGAAATCGCCTTGTATCTGGGGCATTCCGTAGAAACTGTCAGGCTTTCCTTGAGTCTGGCAATAAAAAAACTATCCGCATTGTTTAGCTTTTTAGATTTGTAATCCAGGCAGCCGACAAATTTAACTAAAGATTTTCAGGATGCAAAATCTTTGCCCAGCATTAAACAGTAAAACATGAACAAACCCTTGATTAAAGTTTTCAAACGGCGCACCGAAGTTGCGATTCAAACTCAAAAAGAACCGGAAGTTTTTGATTCTTCTTTGAAAGCCGCGCACCTTGTCAGGCGCGAGATAGTCAATACAATCGGCGGCTGGATAGATGAACGACGTGAGCAAAATCGTCTCGCGGAAATCATCGCGAGGCAAATGATTTCCGGCGAATTACTGACGGGCAAGGGGTGAGCTCGGACGAACAAACGTCTCAATTTAAACGGATTGTTTGTTCGTCCTCAAACCAATTAGATAAACTCCAATGAAAATAAATAACAGGCTCACAATCCTTTACGCAGACGATAATGAAGATTCTTGTTTAATGTTAAAAACGCTGCTGGGGTTTTCAGGAATTGATGTTTTGTGTGTAAATACCGTTAAAGAAGCTTTTCATGCGGCTCAAAACAAACGTTTTGATTTGTACCTGTTGGACAATAGGTTTTCAGATGGAAACGGTTTAGATTTGTGTCGGCGATTACGCGAGTTTGATTCGCAAACTCCGATTGTTTTTTATTCGGGTGACGCGCAGGAAAGCGATTGTCAAAAAGGTCTGGCGGCCGGAGCCAATGAGTATCTGATTAAACCTGTTTCCAATACTGTTGCCCCAACCATTTTCAAACTTGTCGCCCATGTGACAGAAACTACGCAGCAATGGGCAAATTAACGGTTGAGAATAACATTAGCGGATATGACTAAAACAGTAGTATATTAGTTTAATCAATAAACTGACGTGATAATTCCAAAAAATACAAACACATTTATTTAAAAGACTTCAGCAATTTAGAGAATTAAGGCTGGCAAGCATTGATGGTAAATCTGTTTCAGGAAACTTTCTGTACTAAACAAAACTTATCGGCAACTTTTTAGCTTGGTTTACCGGCGACAACAAACAAGCTTTTGAAAACTTTTTGCCACCGAATTTTTAATTCGATAAGTGAGTCGTTACAACATTTAATCCAAACTATGAAAATCTTGTTATACAACCCTGATAATGGAATCACCCGCAATTTTATGCCGCACCTTTGGATGTTTCTGCTCCAAGCTCTGACGCCGCCCGAACATGAAGTTATTTTGATTGACGGCAACGCCAAAGCGATGAGCGAAGCCGAATTGGTTGAATATTGTCAGACGGAAAATATCGGGCTGGTTGGGATTGGGGCGATGACGCGGATGGTCGCGCGGGCTTATAAAGTCGCCGATGCTCTACGCGATGCCGGAATCAAGGTTGTTATGGGCGGACCGCACGTCACCGAAATGCCGGACGAAGCCCTCGGTCGCGATGGCGGAAAACGCCACGCTGATGCTGTGGCGCTCGGCGAAGCTGACGAAACTTGGGGTTTGATTGTCGCAGACGCGGCGCGCGGCGCGCTTAAAGAAGTTTATCAACCCGAAACAGATCCTAAAGGCAAAGATAAAAAGCCGAATCTGCAGCCATATCCGCATATTCCTTGGGAGACGCTTGATTTAGATCAATTCAGCCTGGTGCCAAAATTTTTGCGCCCGCATCTTGAAAAACTTGGCGCAGGTTGGGGCAGCTTTCACGTTGTCCCGATTGAAACCGGGCGCGGCTGTCCTTACGGCTGCGAATTTTGTACGGTGACGGGATTTTTCGGCGATTCGAT
The DNA here is from genome assembly GCA_040005335.1 of Pyrinomonadaceae bacterium. GTDB lineage: Bacteria > Acidobacteriota > Blastocatellia > Pyrinomonadales > Pyrinomonadaceae > JBBQUS01. The sequence continues at coordinate 4,409 of JBDTZD010000097.1, forward strand.
TCGCTTCCGCTCAAATGAAAGCGTTATCGAAGAACTATTACGTTTAAAAAATCGGGCTCGCCGCGAAAAGGGACAGATTGCAGTCTTTTTTATTGATGATAATCTTGCCATTAATATCAAGCGTTTAAAGTCTTTATTGAGAGATATGATTGCCGCCGAAGCTCAATTGCCGTGGGTCGCTCAAATTAGCGCCAATCTTCTCAAAGACGAAGAATTAGTTGATTTAATTGCCGAAGCTGGTGGTAAATGGATTTTTATAGGAATGGAATCAATTGACCCTGCTAACATGGCAGACGTCAATAAAAACTTTAGCAAACCGGGCGATTATAAAGCTGTGCTCGACCGTCTTGCACTGCGCAACATCTACGCGATTACATCGTTTATTTTCGGGATGGACAATGATACGCCGGGCGTCGCGGCGCGAACCATTAAGGAAATTGAATCGTGGCAGCCAGGTTTGCCCGTTTTTGGACAGTTAACTCCATTTCCATCAACCCCGCTCTACGACCGATTGGAGAAATCCGGCAGATTAACTCGTCCGCGTCACTGGATGGAGTTTGCGCCTTTTTTGATGGCGCATACCCCTTTAAAAATGACAATTGACGATGCTAAAGTCGAAACCTTTAACGCATGGGCTCGGTCATATAGTCCGGAACGCAATGCCGAAGCTATTGAGGCAATCAGCGATAAACCACTTCAATACCGCATCGGGCATCTGGTTGCCCGTCTGTTCTTTCGCGGTATCTACTTTCCGCAGATGAGCAAACGCGCGTGGCTCAAATTGTTGTTCCAAAATCGGCGAACAATTCTGAGTTTAACAAAAGAGGGAGTCGGAACTTGGCGAGCCGCACGAAAGCGGCAAAGAGCAGAGCAACTAGTAACAAACCTAACGAAAAGTTGAATGAAAAAGGCGGTTTACAAACCGCCTTTTTCATTCGCTGATTTTACTAATACTTTAATTTCTGGCGTGAATCAAACGACGCAGTCGGTCGGAAAACTTCACATCAATTTTTTGCGGTTCGATAATGCTCATTACCTCACCGTAACCAAAAGAATTGTGCATCATGGCTTGACCTTTACGATAGGTCAGCTTTGGATCGTAAGGCGAGCCTGTTTTCGGTTTACCATCATCAGCTGTCTTAACACTGTTTTTAAAACTGCTAACGGTCAGGCAGGCTGTGCAAGCTACTTTCGAGATTAATCCTTTTTTGGTTAAAACCGTGACCGTATGGCTTTGCTCAACACCGCAAGACTGACAGAATTTTTCGACTAACTGACCAACTGCAATTGTTTCACTTTCCATAATTCACCTTTCCTTTTTTATCTGGCGCGTCTCGTTCTGAACGAGCGACTATTACTACTACTGCTTTTCTTAGGAGCTGAAAAACGCTTCTCACTGCTCGCAGCGGTCGGCAAGACGCCGCCGAAAGCGGGCAGCAAAATGCGCTCGACTTTTTGTCCGGTTAATTTTTCAATGGCACGCATTGTTGGTTCTTCGCCTGCTGTGATCAGGGTCAGGGCGCGTCCTTTGTGTCCGGCACGGCCAGTGCGTCCAATCCGATGAACGTAATCTTCCGGGGCTTCCGGCACGTCGTAATTGATAACGTGCGAGATTAAATCAACGTCAATTCCGCGAGCGGCAATGTCGGTTGCGACCAAAACACGCGTGTTACCGTTTTTGAAACCGCGCAAGGCGGCTTCGCGCTGCGATTGTGAGCGGTCGGCGTGGATTCGATTTGCTTTGTGCGAACGCGCTTCAAGAATATGCGAAATTCGGTCAGCCGCACGCTTTGTGCGCGTGAAAACTAAAACTCGTTCAAATTTTTCGCGCTCTAGTAAATCCAATAAGAGAGCTGTTTTTGATTCAGCCGCTACCGGATAACCTGTTTGTTCAATTGTTTCAGCAGGTTTTCCGCGTCGGTTGACTTCAATGATTTCCGGTCTGCTTATCATCATTGAACGTCCGATTTTTTCTATTTCGGGCGACATCGTAGCAGAGAAAAAGAGCGTTTGCCTTTCGTTTGGCAAAGTTTTGACAATACGTTTGATCGCCGGAAGAAATCCCATGTCGAGCATTCGGTCGGCTTCGTCTAAAACGAGCGTCGTCAAATGTTCAAAACTAATTTCACCGCGATCCATAAAATCGAGCAGTCTGCCGGGCGTTGCAATTACGATGCTTGCACCGCGCAAACCGTCAACCTGTCGTTTGTAACCTGCGCCGCCGATGAGTGAGATGCAGCGCAGCTTCTTGCCTGCTAATTGACGACAAGCAGTTTCGATTTGCGTTGCCAGCTCGCGCGTTGGCGCAAGAACCAGAACGGCAATTCCGTTGATTTTATTTTCCGATATTCTTTGAATTAGCGGAAGCAAAAACGCCGCTGTTTTGCCTGTGCCGGTTTCAGCACAAGCAATGATGTCCGAATTTTCGAGGATAACAGGGATTGCTTGTTGTTGAATGGGGGTAGGTTCTGTAAAACCTTGCGACTCGCAAACGCGCACGAGCGCATCTGCCAAGCCTAATTGAGAAAAACTCATTAAAATCCTTTTACTTAGCTCGAGCCGCGAACGGCGAGCAATTTTCACAGGATTTTCTCAGATAATTAAAAGTTTGTTGTTGATGCCGCATTTTTAGCGACCTGAACAAGATGATTGAGAAAGTCCTATTTTTAATAAAATTGACAAGCGGCATTAGCGATAAAATTAATCGCCGCCGCCGCTTTGCTAAAAGTTCTGAAGCGGGAAATTTAGTAGCGCGAGCCACCGCGACCGCCACCACCGCCACCGCCACCGCCGTAGCCGCCGCGACCGCCGCCGCCGCCGCCGCCGCCGCGATTACCGCCGCCGCCGCCAAAACCGCCGCGACCGCCACCGCCACCGCCGCCACCGCTGCGTTCTTCACGCGGACGAGCTTCGTTAACGGTTAATGCGCGGCCATCCAGGTCTTGACCATTAAATTGCGTAATTGCGGCTTGACCTTCTTCGGATGAAGACATTTCGACAAAGCCGAAACCGCGTGAAAAGCCGGAATCACGGTCGGTCACGACGTTTGCCGATTCGACTGTGCCTGCTTGTGAAAAAAGTTGTTGTAGATCTTCGCCCGTAGTTTTGAACGAAAGATTACCGACATAAAGTTTTGTGGACATGAAAATGCTCCTCTCCTTTTTTTTCAGGAGTGTCAAAAGAAGTTCTCAACGAAAGTGTGCTTCAGTGTAACGGTTAAGCAACGAAGGCTTGCGTTTGAATGCTCAAATCGAGCGGCTTCTAAAATTAAAACCAACCAACTCTCGAACTATCCCAAACGCCGCCGCAGAAACTTTAGCTCAGAAGGAGACGAACCACCGTTGATAAAAGAGAGAAGGACTAATGCAGACTTTATGATGCACTATTGATTGGCTTTGTTGCAACTTGAAAACAGCCCTCGATTCGTTTTCGAAATTTTACCAACTACGTGCCAAGTTTGATTTGTCTTTAATCTTGTTGATTTAAGTATAAAATTTCGCTCTTAATTTTCGCTGTCTGCTATTAGAAGTTTGCTTTTGATTATCAAAACCCTTTATTTTTCAACCATTCACTGGCGACGTCTTTCGGACTGCGTTTATTACCATCCACTTCATAGTTCAAACGACGCATTTCTTCGGTTGAAATTGCATCTTTTAGTTTCTCAAAAGTTTGGCTGAGGAGTTCCAGATTTTGCTGCCGCGCTACGAAAACTGCTTGATATGGGGGGAAATAACTTTTGTCATCCAATAACTGAAATAAATCCAGTTTAGCAATTAAACCATCAGTCGAATTTCCGGCAATTAAATCCACTTCTCCTGCGGCTAGTGCGCGATACGTCAGAGACAAATCCATTTCGCGCGGCTGCCGAACAAAATTAAAATTGTAAGCTTGTTTAAACCCAGCGTAGCCGTCAGCGCGCGACATAAAGTCTTGTCCGAATCCGGCTTGCCAATTTTTCGCCAGAGGGACGGCATCTGAAATTGTTTTTAAATTTAATTTTCGAGCAACTTCGCCGCGCACCAAAATCGCAAAGTCGTTGGAAAAGCCAAGCGCTGGACTGATTGCGAGGTTAAACTTCTGAGCGTATTCACGTTTTGTTTGATTGTAAACTTCCCTTGGATCAGTTAATGACTGATGTTTAAGAATGGCAGTGAAAGCCGTTCCGGTATATTCGGGATAAACGTCAATTTGATTTGACAACAAACCGTCATGTGCGAGATTACCGCCGAGTTCAAATTTGCGTTCGACCGAAAGCTCGCGCTTTTCGAGCATTTGCGCCAAAATTTCTGCCAGAATAACACTTTCAGTAAAATCTTTTGAGCCAACGACAATTTTATTTGCTGAATTCGAAGCCGAATTATTAAGATTTCCCCAAAAACTCCAACCGAGTAAAACAGCAACCGATGCCGCTGCAATCATTGTGATAACTTTTCGTCGGTGGGCGGAAACGCGATTTGTGTTGTTAAAAAGCTTTTCGCTTTGCCCGAGCGCGAAATCCGCAATTAAGGCGAGAATTGCCGACGAAGCCGCTCCCGCGAGCAGCAAATTGTTATCATTTTGCCGAAGTCCGCGAAAAATATAAGTTCCCAGACCGCCCGCCCCGACCGCCGCGGCAATTGTCGCCACGCCGACAGCAATGACAACGGCGACACGGATGCCGGTTAAAATGACGGGCGCGGCAAGCGGTAGTTCGACTTGTCTGAGAATTTGCCACTCTGTCATTCCCATCGCGACGGCAGCCTCGCGCACTTTGGCGTCAACGCCTAAAATTCCCGTCACCGTATTCCGAATTATTGGCAGCAATGCGTAAAGCGCGAGCGCGATAATTGCTGTTCGGGCGCCAATCCCGCCAATAAAAGGAATCGGAATCAACAATCCGAATAAAGCCAGACTCGGAATCGTCTGCATGATGTTGGCAAAACCCAAGATCGGAGTTTGCAAAGATTTGATTCGCGTCAGCAAAATTCCGAGCGGAACGCCAATCATTACAGCGCATAAAGTTGAAACGAGAACTAAAAAAAGATGTTCACGCCAGAGGGCAAGCAATTCCGACCAATTTTGTTTTAAGAATTCAAGAAAATTCATTTTGCCTACAAATTGACGGTTTCGAGGTAAGCGCGAACTCGCGGTTCAGCAGATTTTGCAAATTCTTCCGGCGTCTCAAGTAAAACAATTTCCCCTTTTTCCATCAATGCGATGCGCGTTCCTAAAAGCAAAGCTTCTCGTAAATCGTGGGTCACAAAAATCGCGGTTTTATTTAATTCTCGAACCAGCGAAGCAAACTCTTTTTGCAAATTATTCCGCGTTATCGGGTCGAGCGCACCGAAAGGTTCGTCAAGCAGGAGAAGCGGCGGATCAGCCGCCAGCGCGCGAGCAACGCCAACGCGCTGGCGTTGTCCGCCGGATAGCTCGTGCGGGAAACGGGTTGCAAATTTTTCCGGTGGCAAATTAACAAGTTCGAGCATTTTCGAGACTCTTTCCTGCTTTCTAGTTTCGTCCCAGTTTTCCAGATCCGGAACGAGAGCGACGTTTTGTGAAACCGTAAAATGCGGGAAAAGCCCGGCTTCCTGTAAAACGTAACCTGTCCGCCGTCTCAATTTTATGGCGTCCCAATCAATTGTTTTTTTATTTTCAACCCAAACTTCGCCTGCCGTCGGGTCAATCAAACGATTGACGAGCCGGAGCGTTGTCGTCTTACCACAGCCTGATTCTCCGAGCAAAACCAGAGTTTCGCCCTGCGCGATTTGTAAGCTGAGATTGTTTAGAATTCTTGCGTCGCCAACCGAGTAACTCACCGCGCGAAATTCGACAATCGTTTTTCTCTTTTCCGGCATCTCAAGCACTTTAATTTTCTCAATATAACATTATGCCAAAGGAAAACGTTTTGCCGCTTTCGTCTGAAAATGCTTTTCGCCGTACGGACGAATCCGCAGACGACAATTTTTATTTGCTGCCGCGCTTTGTAACCCATATTGATGATGGCGCAATTTTAGCCGTCACTAATCTTTACCGCGAATTTTTTCCGCCGGGTGGCGAAATTCTAGACTTGATGAGCAGTTGGGTTTCACATCTGCCGGAAGAGGTTAAGTATAGTCGCGTTACTGGTTTGGGAATGAATGCCGCAGAACTTGCTTCAAACCCGCGCCTGACAAATCAAATAGTGCAAAATCTGAACGCTCAAACTACTTTGCCTTTCGGCGACAATGAATTTGACGCGGCGGCAATTTGCGTTTCGGTCCAGTATTTAATTCAGCCGATAACTATTTTTAGCGAACTCGCGCGGGTTCTAAAGAAAGATGCGCCGCTCGTTGTCACATTTTCCAATCGTTGTTTTCCAACCAAAGCGGTTTTTGCTTGGAACGCACTCGATGATGAAAATCATATTGCACTCGTTCGTGAATATTTCGTTGTCAGTGAAGGATTTAGCGAACCTGAAATTCGCCTTCATGAACCTCTTTGGGGTGATCCGCTCTTAGCGGTGATTGGGCGAGCTGAGAAATAATGAATAAATTTAAACCCACAAAAGAAGATTTGCGCGATGCTGTCAATCGCACGACCGAAGATTTGATTCGCGAAAACCTCAAGGTTTTGTTTTGCGGTATTAATCCCGGGATGTGGTCCGGAGCCACGGGTTTTCACTTTGCCAAACCAGGCAATCGTTTTTGGAAAACTTTGCACCTCGCGAATTTCACCGACCGTCTTTTGCATCCTTCGGAAGAGCAGGAACTTCTCGAAAACGGTTACGGGATTACTAGCTTTTGCAGCCGCACGACCGCGACAGCCGCCGAACTCTCTCTGGAAGAAGTTATAGCAGGCGGCAAAATCTTGACGAAAAAAGTCAAGAAATTTACTCCGCAATTCTTAGCTGTCCTTGGTATCGGTGCATATCGGACGGCTTTTAATAATTCGAAAGCAAAATTAGGCTTGCAGGTAGAAACAATTGCCAATACCCGCGTTTGGCTTTTGCCAAACCCGAGCGGGCTTAATGCGCATTATCAGCTTAATGATTTAGCAAAGCTTTTTCGTGAATTGAGACAGGAAATTGAAATTTAAGCCGACTGCGCGAGCTTCTATTTGACCAAAGTAAAATGAATCTTCTGAAGATTTTTAAGGTTTTTTAATAGTCTTCTTTGTCATTGGCGAGAGCTTTGATTGGTTATACTATTTTTTGCCACAAAAAATGTCTCAACCTTAAAAAAAAATATTTAAATTTGACTACTTTTGAGCAATCTGACGTCTGAAATTTGTCTTACCAAATTGCAAAATCGCCTTCAAGCCTAGCAAACATCGTGTCAAGCGATGATAGAAAAAAAACCTGTGGATAACTCTTGCTATTTGCTTTCTTTTCATGCTAATCTTTCCGCCGTTTGGATGATTCATAATTCCTGTAAGTTATTGAAAGTAAAAGAGTTAATGTATCACATTAACATTTATAAAGTTTTCCACAAGCCTGTGGAAAAACCTGTGGAAAACTTTTTCAAAAGGGCTTTTTAGAAGCACTGATTTTGCTTTTTTCATTTATATTTTCAATGGCTTGGACAATCATTTTGAAAGAAGTTGATGACCATCGCACTAATAAAATTTTGACGAAAAAACCGGCTTGAAAAGCAAATTATTTTGGACGGAGACAAACAGATGAACCCTTCGGTAGAACATCAAATTTGGGACAGTTTACTGCAGTCTGTAGAAAAAAGATTGAATCGGCAAATTTTCGATACCTGGTTTCGCCCGATTCGCTTTGAAGGCTGCGATCACACCGAGCGAGTTTTGCATTTACATTCGCCAAGTAAAGTTAACTATGACTGGGTTAATGGTCATTATGCCGAAGTTATGCGTCAATCTCTGAAAGAATTAGAATTATCAACTTATGAAGTTGACTGGACATATGACGAATCCGAAAGCGAGCAAAATCAAGAAAATTCCGCTTCAAAAAATGCTTTCGACTTTGATGATGATGACGAAGATGAAAACGATTCTCAGACATTTGCCACAAATGCTAAGGCTCCAACTCAAAACTTATTTTCTTTGATCGAAGCCGTCGAATCTGAAAACACAAAAAAAACGGCACCGACCTTTGTTGATATTGAGCCGCTTGAATCATCCCTCAATCAAAAATATAGTTTCAATACTTTCGTCGTTGGTTCATGTAATCAGTTTGCACATGCGGCAACACTGGCGATTGCCGAAGCACCCGGCAAAACCTACAATCCGCTTTATATTTATGGCGGTGTCGGTCTGGGTAAAACTCACCTCATGCACGCTGCCGGTCACGCTATCAAAGAGCGAAATCGTCATTTGCGTGTTTCCTATACTTCGGCAGAAAAGTTCATGAACGAACTAATTAACGCCATCCGTTATAATAAAACACTTGATTTCCGCGAAAAATATCGCTCAATTGATGTTCTCCTGATTGATGATATTCAATTTATGGCAGCCAAGGAGCGCACTCAGGAAGAATTTTTTCACACATTCAATGCGCTTTATGATAGGCAAAAACAAATTGTCATTACTTCTGATTGTCCGCCTCGTGAGATTCCGACTCTCGAAGAACGGCTGCATTCCCGTTTTGAATGGGGATTGATTGCTGATATCGAACCGCCGGATTTAGAAACCAAGGTTGCGATTTTGCGGCGCAAAGCTGAAATGGACGGGATTGATTTGCCTGATGACGTAGCGCTTTTTATCGCCGGAAAAGTAAAAAACAACATTCGTGAACTAGAGGGTTCGCTGGTCCGGCTTGTTGCAATATCTTCATTAAAAGGGTTACCGATTTCTAAAATGCTGGCGCAGGATGCAATTCGCAACATTTCGGATAGTGATAAACCAGATGGAGTAACGCTTGATCAAATTCAAAGAACTGTTGCGGCTTATTATAAATTGTCGGTTGAAGAGTTAAAGTCAAAAAATAACTCGCGTCAAATAGCTGTCCCTCGTCAAGTAGCAATGTATCTTTGTAAAAGACTGACGAAACACAGTTTTCCGGAAATCGGGCGTGAGATTGGTGGTAAACATCATACGACTGTGATGCACTCATTTGAAAAGATAGAAGCTCTCTCTAAAGAAAATAAAGATTTCCACAGAGTCCTAAGTGAGCTAATTGATAATCTTTGCAAATAGTTACGGCGTTATCACTGATAAAGATTTCCACAGTTTAACGTTGTTTTGTAATCGAATATAACTATTATTAACAACATTTAAGAGAAAGTTTTCCACAGTCTGTGGAAAACTTTTAAACTTTGCCTGTGGAAAACCCTCTTTCCTGTGGAAAACTTTTTCCACAGGCAAAGTTTTCCACAGTTTATTGAAAGTTTTCCACAGGATTTCCACAGGATTTCCACAGGATTTCCACAGGCAATTTAGCTGTAATAATACTGTTTTCAATGATTTAGAAAAGTTTTCCACAGAAAATGGCTTCACCTACTACTACTACTAGAGAAAAATAGTAATTTTGTATTAAGTATTAAGTAGTAAAA
>JBDTZD010000377.1:0-4056 GCA_040005335.1 Pyrinomonadaceae bacterium
GCATTTCTTCGTTGGCGGCGTTTTTCAAAGCGGTGTTAACTTCTTCGGTTGTCGTTGGCTTTTCAACGTCCATCACCACGTCAACGAGCGAGACGTTTGGAGTCGGAACGCGAACGGAAATACCGTCAAATTTGCCTTTTAGTTCGGGAATGACAAGCGCGACGGCTTTTGCCGCGCCGGTCGAGGTAGGAATCATCGAAAGCGCGGCGGCGCGAGCGCGGCGCAAATCTTTGTGCGGCAGATCAAGCAATTGCTGGTCGTTAGTATAACTGTGAATCGTTGTCATCTGCGCCGATTTAATACCGAATTTGTCGTGAATCACTTTGGCAACCGGCGCCAGACAATTTGTCGTACACGAAGCGTTTGAAATGATATTGTGTTTGCCGGCGTCATACATTTCATCGTTGACACCGAGCACAATAGTCACGTCTTCGCCTTTGGCAGGCGCCGAAATAATAACTTTTTTGACAGTTCCGCGCAGATGTTTAGCGGCGTCTGCCGCGTTGGTAAAACGCCCAGTGGATTCAATCACGATTTCCGCGCCAACTTCCTCCCAGGGAATCAGCGCCGGGTCTTTTTCGCTAAAAACTCGAAACTCGTCAGCGTCAACTTTTATCGAATTTTCGGTGTGCGAGATGTCGTTTGAGAGATTTCCCAAAATCGAATCGTATTTTAAGAGATGCGCCAGGGTTTTAGTGTCGGTCAAATCGTTGACGGCGACGAAATCAATTTCCGCATCTCCTAAAGCTGTTCTCAAAACATTGCGTCCGATCCGTCCAAAACCGTTAATGCCAACTTTGATTGCCATTTAGATAAATTTATCTCCTCGTTAAATATTTTTTGTAAATTGGTGAAAAGCGAAGATTATGCCGATTTTACAAGCCTGTCAAGGTGTTGATTTAAAACTTTTATTCCGACTCTTGAGAGTTTTTTGAAACCGATGGCTTTTCTCTGACGTACAAACCAGCGATATTTCAACCGTAATCTTACGGATATATTTCAACCACATAAACGATATATTTATGCAAAGAGTTTCCAATTCAATGCGCTACAGATTTTTGTCTGCTGTCATTTTAACTTTAGTATGCGGGGGCGCACGTTTGACTTTGGCGCAGACGCCACTGCCAAGTCCGACGCCGGATGCGCCCAAAACAGTTGAAAGTTTGTCTTTACCGAAGACCGAACCAACTCCGGTGATCACTGAACCAAACACTCCAGTGACTGCCGCCGATTTGTCACGTCCGGTTTCGACTGCAACTCCGGTAATTACTCGGATCGGCGTTGACCCGTCTCAAGTAGTTACTTTAGCTTTAAACGATGCCATCCGCCGGGCGCTGGAAAATAACAACACGATCGAGTCGGCTCGCAATGACGTGCAAATTAGTGAAACAACTTTGCGTTCCCTCGAAGGCGTTTATGATCCAATTTTTTCCGTGACGCCGACTTTTACGCGTAACACCGGGGCTCGCAATAGTTCGGGCAGTTCGACCAACGATTTTTCTCTTAATCTCGGTTTTGATCAATTTTTACCTGCCGGTGGCGGCAGAATTACGCCGTTTTTTAACAATGGCCGAAGCGGTTCTGTCTTTTCATCTGGAAACAGTTTAAATACAAGCAACACCACCGTTGTCAATACAGCTTCGGGCGCATTCTTTAGTTCTTCGCTTGGGATTCAATACACTCAACCGCTGTTTCGTAACCGTGCTATTGACAACACACGTCGTCAAATCAGGATTCAGCGTAAACGATTGCAGCAATCGGATGCTGATTTCCGTCGTCAAACAATTGAAACTATTGCTCAAGTGCAAAGAGCATACTGGGATTTGGTTTTCGCTCTCCGCGACCAGCAAAACCGCCAGTCAAATCTTGATTTAACCAAAGAAAATTTGCGCCGAGTCGAAGCGCAAATTACTGCCGGTTCAATCGCTCAACTAGCGCGCGCTGAAGTTGCGACTGAACTTGCTAATCGCGAAGGCGATTTGCTCCTCGCCGTCCAGCAGGTTTCGACCGCTGAAAATACGCTCAAAGGATTACTTTTGAAAGAGCCGAACGCTCCCGAATGGAACGCTTCGCTGATCCCGACCGACGAAGCGAATTTTGACACACAGCCGATTAAGCTCGAAGACGCTTTGGCAGATGCAAAACAAAATCGCCCTGAATTACAGCGTCTTAATTTACAAACTGAAATAAATGCTGTTGACGTGCAATATTTCCGCAACCAAGTAAAACCGCAAATTGATCTGGTTTCTTCATTCTCGCTCAATGGTTTTACACAAAAAATTCCGGGCACCGGAACTAATTCAGCAGACGTCCCGCTTTTTTTGGCTGCCGATAGAAGCATTGACCCCAGCTCATATCTGTTTGATCAAGTTAATGTTTTGCGTCTCAGATCCGGTTTAGCGCCGCTTACTCAAGCGGACATCCCGGCGCCGACTCTAACAACTCAAAACAACGGCTCAAACGGCAGCATTTTCAATTCTTTTAGAAACTTATTTAATTCAAGCTCTCCTACTTTTTCGGTCGGGGTCAGCATCGGTTTTCCGCTCCGCAACAAAACTGCTAAAGCGGATTTAGCCGGAGCAAACATTCAGCGCACACAGCTGGCGGCGCAGACTCGTTCACAAGAACAAACTGTGATTGCTGAAGTTCGAAACGCAGTTCAAATGGTTGAGACTGCCAGACTGAGAATCGCAACCGCGCGTTCGGCGCGTGAAAATGCGGAGATTCAGCTCCAGGGTGAACAAAAACTTTATGATGTTGGTCGTTCAACGACTTTTCTTTTATTTCAACGTCAAAATACCCTCGTCAATGCTCAAAATGCTGAAATTCGCGCGCAAACCGACTACAACAAAGCTTTGGCAGAACTTCAACGCGCCACCTCGACCACTCTGAGAGCAAATAATGTTGTGGTTGAAGGCTCAATCATACAATAATTTACTTTAAGAACGGTCGGGTAAACCGTGAAGAGAGAATGTCTTATCCACAAGGTTAAAGTATTTGATAAAGAGTCGAGGTTTCGACTCTTTATTTTTTTCTTTAATTTCAAAGCTTGACGAATTGATGCCTTTCAAGCTTCACTATTTGAGCGATTCCCATAATCATCTCGATGAAAATTTCCGTCACCATCATCACCTTTAACGAAGCCGAAAATATCAAAGCCGCTTGCGAATCCGTCGCATGGGCGGACGCGATTCTCGTAGTTGACTCGGAATCAACAGACGAAACCAGAGAAATTGCGGCAGGTTGTGGAGCTACAGTATTAATTAGAAAATGGGAAGGCTTTTCCGAGCAAAAACAATTTGCTATCGAGCAAGCTCAATATGATTGGATTTTGAGTCTCGATGCTGATGAACAAATTTCCCCTGAACTCGGGGCTGAAATTTTAAAAATTAAAGAATTACCGATTGAGAGTTTAGCTGACGGATATAAAATTCCTCGCCGCACCTTTTACATGAATCAATGGATTAGAGGCGGCGGTTGGTATCCGGACCGGCAATTGCGGTTTTTTAATCGGACGCGCGGAGCGTGGAAAAACGTCTTAATTCACGAATCAGTCACGATGCTGGCTGGGTCGAAAATTGCCAATCTCAAACATGATATTCTGCATTACAGCATCCCAGACGCAAGTTATCATCAACGGCAAATCGGAGAACGTTATGCTCCGCTCGCCGCCAGACAAATGTTTGAGAGCGGACGACGCACCACAATGCTTAAACTCGTGACCGCTGGAATGATCGCTTTTCTCCAAACTTTTTTGTTTAAAGGCGGCTGGCGTGACGGGCTGGCGGGATATTGCATCGCTCGCTTTGCCGCCCATCACGCTTTTTTGAAGCATTTATTATTGTGGGAAATGCAGGAAAACGGAAAATGGAAAACGGAAAATGGAAAACGGTCTGCTAATTAATATTTGTTTTAAAATTGTTACTCTTTGAAATATTCGAGTTAAAACTTCGTAAGTTATTATTAATAGGTTTTTTCCATTTTCCATTTTCCATTAGAATGGGATATCTTCGTCGGTGGCTCCGCTTCCGCCAGCCTCGAAATCATCAACATCGT
>JBDTZD010000158.1:0-13588 GCA_040005335.1 Pyrinomonadaceae bacterium
CAGCGGCAAACAAGAGTTAATCGAGCATATTAAGGGTTTTAACGAAACGCGTCAGGGGTCAAAGAATCAACCTGAACATTACCGTAAATTGTTCGAAGCATTATGTGACAACACGTCGCTAGCTTTGTTTATCCTTAACGAACGTCAGCACTGCGTTTATCTGAACCCGGCAGCAGAAAAACTGACCGGCTACAAACTTGCTGAAATTCAAGACCGCGCTTTGCACGAAATTATACATCATACTCGCCCTGACGGTTCACCTTACCCACTTGCCAATTGCCCTATTGATCGTGTTCTTCCTGAAGACAAAAGCGTTCAGGGAGAAGAAACATTTGTCCGTCGAGATGGAAGCTTTTATCCAATTGCCTACACAGCCAAAGCTCTTCTTAACGAAGACAATTTAATCAGCACGATAATCGAGATACGTGATCTGACAGAAGAAAGACGAAAAGAAACAGAAAGCGCTAAAGTCGCCGCCACTTATCGAGAGTTTTTACAAGCCACGCTCGAAAACATTTCTGATTCATTTTTGACCCTCGACAAAGATTGGCGTTTCACTTACGTTAACAACCGCGCAGCAACGGCAGTTGGACGCGCTTCCAAGGAATTGCTTGGTAAAATTATCTGGGAGGAGTTTCCCGAAGCAGTTGGAACCGAATTTTACCGACAAATGCGCAGCGTGCGCGAAACCGGCGAACCTGCCAAATTTGAATTTTATTACCCTCCGCTCGATAATTGGCATGATTTTTCGGTTTATCCAAACTTAAAAGGCGGCTTTACGATTTACGCGCTGGACATTACAGCCCGCAAACGTGCCGAAATAGCTTTGAGCGAAAATCGCGAAGTGTTTTCGCTGGCTATGCAAAGCAGTCAAATGGGCGCTTGGTCGCGTAATCTGGTAACTGACGAGGTTTATTGGAGCGCAGAACTGGAAGCGATTTTTGGACTTCCCATTGGTGGTTTCTCCGGCACAATTAACGGTTTTTACGATTATGTTAACGATGAGGATAAAGCTCGAATCAATCTTGAAATCCAACAAGCAATTGACGAGCGACGCGATTACATTATCGAGTTCCGCTTTCATCACGCCGACGGTAGTTTGCGCTGGATGGAAGGACGCGGGAAAGCACTTTATTCGCTCAAAGGAGATCCGATTAAAGTTTACGGAATTGGAATTGACGTCACAATCCGCAAACAAGCTGAAGATGACTTGCGTGAAAGCGAACAGCGTTTTCGCAACGTTGCTGATGCCGCTCCGGTTTTAATTTGGATTTCCGATACAACTAAGAAATGCACTTGGTTTAATAAGCCCTGGCTCAGATTCACCGGACGGACCTTGGAGCAGGAATACGGCGACGGATGGGCGACGGGAGTTCATCCGGATGACATGGAACGCTGTCTTGACATTTACTTTTCTTCGTTTGACGCGCGCGTACCTTTTTCAATGGAATATCGTCTTCGACGAGCCGATGGCGAGTTTCGCTGGCTGCTCGACAACGGAGTTCCTCGCTTCGCATCAAACGGAGAATTTTTAGGCTTTATCGGTTCGTGCGTTGACATCACCGAACATAAACAGGCTGAGGAAGCTCTGCGGGAAAATCAATTAAGATTGCGTTTTGCTCTTGATTCGGCAAACATCGGCGACTGGGATTTGAATCTACTTGACGGAACAGCGCAACGTTCTTTTCTCCACGATAAATGTTTCGGCGCCAAAGAACCGTTTAAAGAATGGAGTTATGAACAGTTTCTTAATTACGTTCATCCGAATGACCGAGATCAGGTTGATCGTGATTTTGGGCAGGCTTTGGCTGAGCAAAAAGAATGGCATTTAGAATGCCGCGTAGTTTGGGATGATAAGAGTATTCATTGGATTTCGGCACATGGAAATATTTACCGGACGGTTGATGATAAACCGATTCGAATGCTCGGAATTATTACCGACATCACCAAACGAAAACAAGCTGAACAACTTATCTATCAATCCGAAGAACGCCTTCGTTTGGCAATGCAAACCGCCACTCTTGGCTCCTGGGATTTTAACTACCTCGAAAACAATCTTTATTGGTCAAAAAGCTTGTCGAAGATTTTTGGATACTCAAACGACGAAAATTTTCTTGAAATTTTCGAAGACTGGAAGAACCTCGTTCATCCCGATGATTTAGACGCTGTGCTAGCCGAAACGCAAAGCGCTCAGACCGAAAAACGTCAGCCTGTTGCCGAATACCGAATCGTTTTGCCCGAAAACGGAGAAATTCGCTGGATTTCCACGACTGGACAATTCATTTATGGGGATGACGGTTCGGTTTCACGTTATATTGGAGTGGCTCAGGATGTCACTGCCCGCAAGTTGTTAGAAGCGGAACGCGAAATCTTACTGCAAAGTGAACAAAATGCTCGCATTCAAGCAGAAGAAGCCAACCGTCTCAAAGATGAATTTCTAGCCACCGTTTCGCATGAACTGAGAACCCCGCTCAACGCTATTATCGGTTGGGCGACGATTGCCCGTCAAAGCAATTTTAATTCCGAAATGGTCAAACGCGCCATTGAAATTATTGAACGCAACGGACGCGGACAAAACCAGATTATCTCGGACATTCTAGACGTTTCGCGGATTATTACCGGAAAATTAAATCTTGACATTGACTCAGTTAAATTAACCCAGGTGCTCGAAACTGCAATCGAGACTTTGCGACCGGCAATCGAAGCAAAAAAAATCAAATTAACAGTTGATTTCGATTCGCGCGCCGAAATCATTTTGGGCGATATCAACCGATTGCAACAAATATTTTGGAATCTAATCTCAAACGCGGTTAAATTTACTTCTGAAAACGGTAATATCGAGGTCGTCCTGAAACAAAATGGAACAACCGCCGAAATTTATATCAAAGATGACGGCGAAGGCATTGACGCGGCTTTTTTGCCTTACGTATTCGACCGTTTTCGACAAGCCGAAGCTGCCGAAAATCGCCGTTACGGCGGACTTGGATTGGGACTCTCAATAGTTCGTCATCTCGTCGAGATGCACGGCGGAACAGTTTCTGCGAACAGTGCGGGAAAAGGTCTTGG
This sequence comes from Pyrinomonadaceae bacterium, assembly GCA_040005335.1. Lineage (GTDB taxonomy): Bacteria > Acidobacteriota > Blastocatellia > Pyrinomonadales > Pyrinomonadaceae > JBBQUS01. The sequence goes on from JBDTZD010000158.1 coordinate 3,067, forward strand.
AACAATCTTTACAGTAAGACTAACTCTTTTATCAGCAGGGTTTGCGCCAAATTCAGCTTCTTTCAACGAAGCGTCAGACAACGAAAATCAATCTGTCGAAGAAATTTTCCATCAAAGTTTGAAAGGATTACGCATTTTAGTAGTTGACGATGAACGAGATGCGCTTGAGCTCGCTCGTCTGATTCTCGAAAACCAAGGCGCGAAAGTTTCCACGGCTGACTCGGCAAGTTCCGCACTCAAAAGTTTTGATCAAGAACTTCCAGATTTAATCATCAGCGATATCGGGATGCCCGGAGCCGACGGCTATGATTTAATTCAAGAATTTAGAGCTCGTTCAACCCAAACTGGCAAATTAATTCCGGCTCTAGCTTTAACTGCATATGCCCGATATGAAGATGCAGAAAGAGCTCGTTTAGCCGGATTTCAGGCTCATCTAACTAAACCATTTGAGGCTGACAAACTTATTGAAACGATTTTAATGATGATTAGCTAAAAAAGGACAAGCTTGTGGCTCGTGCTGTTGCCAGACCTCAATCCCAAACAAAAAACTCGAAATTTGATACTTTTAGTATTTTTCGCTTACTGCTCAAGCACATTTGTAAACTAAAAGATTAGGCTTAGAATTAATGAACTATGAATCAAACAGTCACACAGTTTTTGAAACATCACTTTCGGCATTTTAACGCCGCCGCTCTGATTGAAGCGGCGGAAGGCTACAAACGTCATGTCGAAGAGGGAAATTCGATGATGATTACGCTCGCTGGCGCGATGAGCACGGCCGAGCTGGGGCTTTCGCTCGCCGAAATGATTAGACAGGATAAAGTCCAAATTATCTCGTGCACGGGCGCTAATCTCGAAGAAGATTTGTTTAATCTCGTCGCTCACGACTTTTACGAACGCGTTCCGAATTATCGTGATTTAACCCCGGCCGATGAACAAGCTTTACTCAATCGGCATATGAACCGCGTCACCGATACCTGCATTCCCGAAATGGAAGCAATGAGGCGGCTTGAAACCGCAATGGTCGAAGTTTGGACGGAGGCCGACAGCGCTGGCGAGCGGTTATTTCCGCACGAATTTATGTACCGCGTGCTGCGTTCGGGCAAACTAGAAAAGTATCACCAAATTGATCCGCGCGATTCGTGGATGAACGCCGCGATGGAAAAAAATCTGCCGATTATTGTGCCGGGGTGGGAAGATTCAACGATGGGCAATATGTATGCCGGACACTGCATTACGGGCGATGTCAAAAATGTGCACACCGTCCGCACCGGAATCGAATATATGATTGAGCTTGCCGATTGGTACACTGCGCAGTCAGCCGATAAAACAATCGGTTTTTTCCAAATCGGCGGCGGGATTGCGGGTGATTTTCCAATTTGCGTAGTGCCGATGCTGCATCAGGATTTACAGCGGGAAAATATTCCTGTGTGGAGCTATTTTTGTCAAATTTCGGATTCGACAACCAGTTATGGCTCGTATTCGGGAGCAGTCCCAAACGAGAAAATTACGTGGGGCAAGCTAAGAGCCGAGACGCCCAAATTTATAGTCGAATCGGATGCGTCAATTGTTGCGCCGCTCATGTTCGCAATTATTCTAGATCAATAAAAAATCCATGCAAATTCATCTTTTAACCGGCGACAGTTTGGCTGAAAAGTTTTTTAAATTGGACGTTAGCTGCGAAATTATTGTCAGCCGTGAATGTTTAATCGAAGGCTCGCTCGAAGGCGCGACTTTAGCGGAATTTTGGCAGACACGCGCTCGATTTATCGAATCGGCTTATGGAGCAGACGAAAATTCCTTTAATCAAAATGTAAAAACCGAATATCAAAAATTACTCGCGCTTGGACCCCAAGACGAAGCAAATTTGTGGTTTGAGTATGATTTATTTTGTCAGGTAAACATGTGGTTTGCGCTTTATTTACTAAGCCAAAGCAAAATCAAAGATGTCTATCGCGTCGCGCCGACAATGCGTACTCAAAACGATTTATGGAAAGGTTTTGGTAATTTAGACGAGCAGCAATTGCGCGAGTGTTTGGCTCATAAAATAAAATTTCAAAAAGACGACATTACTTTGGGAAAAAATCTGTGGCAAGCTTACAAAAATGATAATTTAATCGAATTAAAACGACTTTCTGAAGTTGAATCCAATTGTTTTCCGTATCTTAAAGAAGTTTGTAAAGCTCAAATCGAGAGAAAACAAGAGCGCCGCCCCGAAAACTCTTTGAAAGAGATTGCAGCAAACGGCGTGACCGACTTTCACGAACTATTTGCCAGATTTTCAGAAAAAGAAGGTATTTACGGCTTTGGCGATTCGCAAGTCAAAAGAATTCTAAATTCGGCAGCCTTTAGTTAAACTCAAGCCACTTCGATATGACAGCAACTAATCAGGGTTGACGCTAACTTGAGCAGCTAAAATTCAAGCTTCAGCAAAAAGTATTTTTTGTCTGGTGTTTTTTCCGCTAACGTTTAACGCTTTTTCTAAAAATGCGCGGATATTCGTTTTTTCGTCGGTGTCAAAACAGAGCGGGCGCGAAGTGTCGGGTAAATTTATTGTGTTTTTTGGCTGATCAGATTTATTTATTTCTGAGCTTAGGGCATAAAAACAAATTCGATGAGCGCCAAGCTGTGCTTCAATTCCGGCTTCCCTGCATCGCATCAACCACCTTTCGCCAAAAACCGTGGCTTTAACCGAGACAAACTCAAAACCATACTGCTTTTCCAAGATTTTGCGTAATTGCTGTTGCGCGCTCATTTAGATTTCACTTTCTGTTTTGCTTATTAATTTAATTTCATTGAAAACAAATTGTATCACAGATGAAACTCCAGCAAATCATTTTATTTCGCAAAAAATCGAGTTTTTTTGATAAAAATTATAATTCAGATTGTCAGCATTGTTCCCGTGCCTTGATCGGTGAAAACTTCTGAAAGCATTGCGTTTCGTTCGTTTCCGGAAATAACGTGGGCGGATTTGACGCCGCGTTTAAGAATAGTGATAAGACTTTGAAGTTTAGGAATCATGCCTTCGGTCGCCGCGCCGGAACGAATCATTTCCTCAGCTTCGACGATTGAAAGCCGCGAAATTTTTGTCTGCGGATTGTTCGCGTCCAGATAAATTCCGTTTGTGTCCGAGAGCAAAACAAGTTTTTCGGCTTTGAGATGAACGGCGATTTCTGCCGCAATTGTGTCGGCATTAATGTTAAAGATTTGCCCATCGCCGTCTGCCCCCAGCGAAGAAACAACCGGCAAATAATCTTGCTCAAGCAGGATTTTGAGCAAACGAACATTAATTTCCAAAACGTCGCCGACATGACCAAAATCAATTGTTTTTGTTTCGCCGGTAGCGCGATTTAAAATTTCTTTGGGCGGACGCCGCGCCGCGCCGACTATGTTCCCATCAACACCGCTCAAGCCGACGGCTTCGATGCCGTGATTGCGGAGCGCGGCAAGAATTTCAGTGTTGATTTTTCCTGCGAAAATCATTTTCGCCAGTTCCAGAGTTTCGTCGTCAGTGACGCGCCGTCCGTTAATTACTGTTTGCGCCACGCCCATTTTTTCGGCAAGTTCAGTGAGCTGTTTACCGCCGCCGTGGATTACACAGAGTTTAATTCCAACTTGATGCAGCAATGCCAACTCTTCTGCCAGCGAAGCCAAATTTTCTTTATCTTCTGTAACTTTGCCGGAAAACTTAACGACAAACGTTTTTCCTTTAAAACGCTGAATATAGGGCAAAGCCTCGCGCAGTAAATCTAACTTTTCATCTGTCATAAAAAACTGAAATTACAGTAAATGATTGCCTAAGCAATGAATCATATTTTGCCGAGCAAATTTGCCATGATTGCCTTTTGAACATGAAGCCGATTTTCGGCTTCGTCAATCACGACCGAAGCAGCAGAATCAATTACTGCGTCAGTGACGATAACATTGCGGCGAACGGGCAAACAATGCATAAAAATAGCGTTGTTTGTCCGCGCCATTTTTGCTTCGTCAACAATCCAACCGGAGCGAAATTGCGAGCGGTATTGAATGTCTTTTTCCGCCGCGCCGTAAAAATTCCTGCTTCCCCAACTCTTAGCGTAAACGACTTCTGTATTTTCAAAAGCTCCGTTGACATCATTTGTAATTTCAACGTTTCCGCCAAACGATCTAATGTCGCCGATCAATTCATCGTCAAGTTCGTAACCCTTCGGATGAGCAATAATCAAATGGTGTCCGAACTGTGCTGCCGCTAGTGCAAAACTGTTTGGAACAGCCATCGGTAACGGCTTTGGATGCCAAGCCCAAGTCAGCAAAACCTTTTTCCGCTCTTTTTCAAACCGCTCACGGATTGTCATCATGTCTGCTAATGCCTGACAAGGATGGTGCATTGCCGATTCGAGATTAATTAAGGGTTTTGACGAGTATTTTTCAAACGCCGTCAAAATTGGATCAAGCCGTTCTTCTTCCCAATTGGTTAAATTTGCAAAAGTCCGCACGCCAATTGCTGAAACGTAACGCTCCAAAACTCTGACAAATTCTTTCAAGTGTTCGGTTTTATTACCGTCCATCACCATGCCTTCGCGGTGTTCAAGCGTCCAGCTTGTATTTCCCGGCTCTAAAATCACTGCGTTCCCCCCCAGCTCATAAAGTCCAACTTGCATCGAAGCCCGCGTTCTTAAGGAGGGATTGAAAAACACTAGCGCAATTGATTTACCGTTCAAAGGTCTGGATAAATCTTCGCCGCGTTTGAAACGAAACGCTGCATCGAGCAACTGTTCAAGCTCGTCGCGCGAAAAATCAGAAGTTTTAAGAAAGTTTTTCATTACCAATCAAGATTCAATTTTTGCATTTTGAAGCGTTTTACAAAATTTTAGAAATAATTATGCAGTGATTTGTTTTCCATCTATCAAGCAAGCACAACTACCCCTTGAGAATTAATTTTTGTAACATAAGTCTGAAAATTAATTCCGATGTTTTCATAAACATGAAGCATTACATTCTCTACGCTTCTCGCTGTTTTCTCAGTTTCGCTAAGCATAAAAATTGAGGGACCGGAACCAGAAATACCGCCGCCGAGCGCGCCCGCTAATTTGCTTTCAGTTTTGATTTCGTCGAATTTAGGAATCAGAATGCTGCGAACGGGTTCGATAATGCAATCTTCGAGCGAACGCGAAATAAGCCGATAATCATTCTTCAACAAGCCTGCAACCAACCCTCCGACGTTTCCCCATTGCCTGATAGCATCTTTGAGTAAAACCTGTTTTTTTAGAATTTCACGAGCATCCGACGTTTTGACTTCGATTTGCGGATGCACAATCGTGACAAATAATTCGGGAAATTCAAGCGCAATAACATCAAGCGGATTCTGCTCTCTAACGAGCGTAAAACCGCCAAAAATCGCGGGCGCTACGTTGTCCGCGTGTTTCGCGCCGCTCGCCACTTGTTCGCCGCACATGGCAAATTCAACTAATTCGAGTTTGGTAAATTGGCTTTCCAGCAAGCAATTTGCTGCTATTGCTGCGCCTGCTGCGCTGGCGGCGCTCGAACCAATTCCGCTTCCCGGTTTGATGTGTTTTTCGATTTCGATTTCAAAGCCAAAATTACCCTTAACAGCATCGAGCATTGCCAGCAAAACTGCTCCGGCAACATTTTCTTCAGGAGCGGTTGGCAAATTAAAATCGTCACGGTTAATTATTTTGACCGCGCGCCCAGGAATTTTTCGCAATGTCATCAAATCATTTGGTTCTGTCAGGCAAAAACCCAAGACATCAAAACCGCAGACGACATTGGCAACTGTGGCCGGCGCCAAGATACTAACCTCGTTCATAAAATCAAATTATCGGAGTTTCAAAAATTGTTTGTTCGTCTTATACTCTAGTGCTTTAATCGAGCATATTTTTACAGGATGCAATACTTTAGCACAAACAAAAAATCATCACTCGTTTCATTTCGAGAAGCAGTTTTAAACGGTCAACCGCCCGATAAAGGCTTGTATTTTCCTGCAATTATTCCGCCAATCAACAACTTAAGTTTACGCGATAAATCGAAAGCTGAAACAGCTTTTGCAGTGATTCATCCGTTTGTGGGAAATACAATCGCGGACGAACAGTTGTTCGAAATTTGTCAGAATGCTGTCAATTTTGATTTTCCCCTCGTTAAAATTACTGACGACATTTACGCCCTCGAACTTTTCCACGGTGCGACGCTCGCTTTCAAAGATGTCGGAGCGAGATTTATGAGCGGCTGTTTGCAACATTTTACGCAAGAGAAAAAAGAAAAAACAATTGTTATCGTTGCCACCTCAGGCGATACCGGCGGCGCAGTTGCCGCCGGTTTCCTTGGAGCCAAAAACGTCGAAGTCGTAATTTTGTATCCATCCGGTAAAGTGTCAAATGTTCAGGAACTACAATTAACGACGCTCGGGCAAAACATTACTGCCCTCGAAGTTACTGGAACTTTTGATGATTGCCAAACACTAGCAAAAACTGCTTTAGCAGACGATGATATTAAACAACAAGTTTTCCTGACGTCGGCTAATTCGATTAACGTTGCGCGGTGGCTGCCGCAGCAGTTTTATTATTTTTATGCTTTGCAAAAGTGGCAGGAAAAAACTGCGCCCGTTATTTCAGTTCCGAGCGGCAATTTCGGCAACATCTGCGCCGGACTTTTGGCGCAATCAGGCGGTTTGCCAATCAAACACTTTATTGCCGCGACAAATGCAAACGATGTCGTGCCACGTTTTCTGGAAAGCGGCGACATGCAAACTAAGTCTTCGGTTGCGACGCTTTCAAATGCAATGGATGTGGCAAATCCGAGTAATTTTGCGAGAATTTTGGAAATGTTCGGCGGCAACATCGAAAAACTTAAATCACAAATGTTATCAATTAGTGTGACAGACGAAACGACAGCGCGGACAATGCGTGAAGTTTACCAAAAATATAACTATATTTTAGACCCGCACGGCGCAGTTGGGTTTTATGCTCTGCAACAGCATTTGCTAAAAAATCCGAAAGAGAAAGGCATTTTTCTGGCGACTGCGCATCCGGTTAAATTTGACTCTGTGACAGAAATTCTCGGCACTTTTGGCGAAATACCTCGTGCAATCAAAGAATTATTGTCACGCCCAAAGCAAACTATTGAAATTAAAGCTAATTATATTGATTTAAAAGAAATTTTATTAAGCAAAATTTAGTATGAAAGTCTTAAAATTCGGCGGCTCTTCAGTTGGCAGTGCCGAGAATATTGAAAGAGTAGTAGAAATCGTTCTAAAAGCGATTGAAAAAGATATTTGCATTGTTGTTTTATCAGCCATGCAAGGCTCAACCGACGCTTTGATTGAAATAGCTCACGCCGCGATGAATGGTGATGATCAGTATCGTGAAAAAATCAAACAAATCGAAGACGCACATTTTGTCGCAGTCCGTTCGCTTATTCCTTTTGAAAATCAAAGCGCAATTTTAAGTTTTTTAAAAAAACGTCTCAATGAACTCGAAAGTATTTGTGAAGGCGTGTTCTTGCTGCGCGAATTGACGCCGCGTTCTCTCGACCGAATCGCGAGTTTTGGCGAAATACTTTCGACCAGCATTTTTGCGGCAAAATGCAATTCGCTGGATATTAAAAATGTCTTGAAAGATAGTCGCGAGCTGATTCGAACCAATTCAAATTTTACGTTTGCAGGAGTTGATTTTCAGAAGACAAACAAGCAAATCGCGGACTTTTTTCAAAGCGAAAAATCACAACTTTACATTTTGCCCGGTTTTATTGCGGCAGACGCGGACGGCGCGACAACCACATTGGGGCGCGGCGGCTCGGATTACTCGGCGGCGATAGTAGCTGCCGCGATAGACGCTCAGGTTCTGGAAATTTGGACTGACGTTTCGGGAATGATGACTGCCGACCCGCGTCTAGTTAGAACCAGCAGAAATATCCAGCGAATCACTTATCAAGAGGCGATGGAATTGTCACATTTTGGGGCTAAAGTTATTCATCCGCCGACGATTCAACCCGTCATGAACAAAAAGATTCCGGTTTGGATTAAAAACACTTTTGCGCCCGCAGATTTTGGAACTCTGATTGAAGCCGAATCTATGAATACAGGTGAAACCGTGCGAGGTATTTCGAGCATCGGTAAAATTTCGGTTCTCAATCTCGAAGGCAGCGGGATGGTTGGAATTCCTGGTTTTTCCAAAAGATTATTTGAGGCGCTTTCGCGGCGACAAATTAACGTTGTTTTGATTACGCAAAGCTCTTCCGAACATTCTATCTGCGTCGCAATTGAAGAAAGTTTTGCAAAACTAGCGAAAGACGAAGTTGACTCGGAGTTTGAATACGAAATAAATATCGGAAAAATCGAGCCTTTGCGAGTGGAAAACGGTTTGTCAATTCTGGCGCTTGTCGGCGACAACATGAAAAGTCATCCGGGTATCAGCGGCAAAATGTTTGCGACGCTCGGTCACAACGGCATCAATATTCACGCTATCGCCCAAGGCTCATCGGAACGCAATATTTCGGTGATCATTGAAACCAAAGACGTGAGAAAAGCCATCAATACTCTGCACGAAGAGTTTTTCTCCGGCGGTACGAAACAGATTAACATTTTCCTCGTTGGCATCGGCACAGTCGGGAAAAAACTTGTTGAACAAATCCATCGCCAGAAAGAGTTTCTGCAGACAAATCTGCGATTAAATTTGCGTGTTGCCGGAGCGGCAAACAGCCGCCGGATGTTAATTGACGAAGAAGGGATTGAACTCGAAAATCTATTGGAAAAATTTCAGGATGCGCCGCCGATGAATCTCGACGATTTTGTCGAAACTGTTTTACGGAAAAACTTGCGAAACTCAATTTTTGTTGACGCTACGGCAAGCGCCGATGTCGCCGCCATTTATCCAAAACTGCTCGAAAAAAACGTTTCGATTGTCGCAACCAACAAAATTGCGTGTTCGGGCAGTTATGATAAATATTTGCAATTAAAAAATACGGCGCGTGAATTTGGGACGGCATTTTTGTTTGAGACCAATGTTGGCGCAGGTTTACCGATTATCAACACGCTCAACGATTTGCTTCGAAGCGGCGATCAGGTCAATCGCATTGAGGCAGTTCTATCAGGCACACTCAACTTTGTTTTTAATAATTATGATGGTTCTCGCTCCTTTACCTCCGTTGTTCGCCAAGCCCAGATTGAAGGTTATACAGAACCTGACCCGCGACTTGATTTGAGCGGCACCGATGTCGCACGAAAGATTTTGATACTCGCCCGCGAAGCGGGTCATAAAATAGGAATGGAAGATGTTGAAAACACACCGTTTCTACCTCAATCTTGTTTCGAGGGAAGCGTTGAAGATTTTTACAACGCAATGGAACAAGAAGAAGCGTATTTTCGTGAATTATTTGAAAATGCGAACCGCGAAAATTTATCGCTCAAATACATCGCTTCGTTTGAAAACGGAAAAGCCAGCGTCAGTTTGCAAAGCATTGCCGCCAATCACAATTTTGCCAATCTTTCGGGTAAAGATAACGCCGTTTTGTTTTACACTAATCGCTATTTAGAGCAACCATTGGTAATCAAAGGCGCAGGCGCAGGCGCAGATGTCACAGCCGCAGGAGTTTTCGCCGACATCATCCGCGCGGCGAGAGTCTGGTAAAAACTTTGTTATCCAAAAAGAGGAAATTGGATTTACAGAACATTTTGATTGTCTGAAAATTCCAAACTGCTCATCAAACGTCATTCCTTTTAATGGAGTGTAGCTAAAAATTCCTCAAGGATTTTTACGAGAAACTACCGAAAAAGGCTAAAAGAGATGTGAAAAATTTGAGAACTTTTAGCAAACATTCCCGTTAACCTAATCTTTTGGTTCTTTCAGCGAACGATCTTTGCGGCATGTCGCCAGTGACCGCGCAGATGCGCTTTTAATTTCCAAAACTTCGTGGGTTTTATGATTAACCCTGACTCGCAGACACGCGCAACCATAGCCGTAGCTGCCGTTTGTCTCCACCCACTGCTTTGACCCAAAATCAGGCCAGTCGCCTTCAGCTTGATATCCGCCTTGGACGCCGATAATCCATTCTCCGTCTCGGTCATCGAGCCATGCGTTACCCGGAGTTGGGTTGCTGAACCAGCCGCAGCGCGTCTCAAGTGCTGAAGTCGCAGATATATCTGGAACGCTCCATTGTCCAACCACAAAAGCTGCTGGAATTAACAACAAGTATTTAGCAATGTTTAAGTGAAATTTCATTTTATTCTTACACATGGGCCTTCGCTAACAAGAAGAGAGGACATCCAGGCGGGCGCGAAACCGCTCCGCGCAAGATAAAGTTAAACGAGCGGTGTGTGTACAAAATGCTCTCGACGCTTTCTATCATGATTAAGTCGCTCCTTTCAATTTCACGACGCTGACTAAATCTTACGATGTTGGAAGACTTTTCAAATAATCATCAACTTCCGTTTTGGGAAATTTTGTCACCCAGATTTTTGCGCCTGCATCTTTCGCCGACGGATTATCGTCCAAAGTTTTATTCTCGACAACTTTTTGGGCGATGACGGTCA
>JBDTZD010000206.1:0-13567 GCA_040005335.1 Pyrinomonadaceae bacterium
TAATTGTGCGTAACCAGTAGAAGCAACATAATCATAGTTATCATTTGTATTAAAATAGTAGTTATTCTTTTGGTTTGGTCGTACCATTTGAAAAATAACATCATGATTTTCTAAAATTCTTTGCGCTCTGCTTGGAGCTGTATTTCTTTGCACTACAGGCGCCGAAGCCTTGTACTCTGACATGGGACATGTTGGACGCGGCAACGTCCGTTTTAGCTGGATTTACGTCAAAACATGTCTGCTGCTCAATTATGCTGGTCAAGCTGCGCTATTGATGCACCACGCGGGCGGAAAACTTGAAGGCAAAACGCCCTTTTACGCAATTGTCCCGGAAATAATTTTGCCGCTCGGCATTATCATCGCAACTTTGGCGGCGATTATTGCAAGTCAAGCTTTAATTACCGGCAGTTTTACACTTGTCGGTGAAGCCATGCGTCTCAATTTTTGGTACCGGCAAAAAATCGTTTATCCAACTGATTTCAAAGGTCAGCTTTATATTCCTCAGGTCAACTGGCTGTTAATGGCAGGCTGCATTGGCGTAGTTTTGTATTTCCGCGAATCGAAATACATGGAAGCCGCTTACGGGTTGGCGGTTACGACGACGATGTTGATGACAACTATTTTGCTCGCGGTTTATCTTCGATCAAAAAAATATCCGTTAATTGCGATTGTTCTCTTGACAGGGACATTTCTCACAATTGAAATTGCATTTCTGATTGCCAATCTCGTTAAGTTCCACGAAGGCGGCTGGATTACTGTCTTAATCGGTTTGATGTTGGTTTCGACAATGTGGCTCTGGTACAAAGGCAGAGAATACCGCAGCGCATTGAGGACATTTGAATCAACCGAGCGGTTTTTTCAAACTCTCCAAGAACTTAGCAACGATCAAACCCTGCCGCAATATGCGACGCATCTGGTTTATTTGACCACTTCTGACACGCCTGGGCAGCTTGAAAAAGAAACAATGCTTTCGATTTTGGAACGCACGCCCAAACGCGCCGACATTTATTGGTTTCTTCACGTTAAGACCGATGACGAACCTTTCACAATGCGTTATAAAGCCGAAACGCTGGCGAAGGAAGACGTTTATTTCATCACCTTCACGCTCGGATTTCGCATCGAACCTAGGATAAATTATTTTTTCGAGCTGGCTTTGCAGGATTTGGAGAAAAACAACGAAGTGACTTTGACGAGCCGCCATCCGGTGCTTGAAAAATACAATATTCCGGGCGACATCCGCTTTGTGCTATTACGCTCGTTTTTGAGTCACGAAAACGATTTGAGTTTCCGCCAAAATTTTGTGATGCGAGCTTATTATTTTATCCGCCACTGGCTGAGTCTCAACGAAGATGAAAACTACGGACTCGATGCCAGCAATGTCGCAGTAGAAAATATGCCGGTTGTCGTCTGCGAGCCGGGAAAAGTTGAACTGGTGCGTGAGGTTTAAGTACACCAAATGCTGATTGACGATTTAATGCCCAAATTTGAATTTGGCGATACTAACAAAATTGACGTAAATGCGTCCCCTAACGCGGTGTTTCGAGCAGTCAAAACTTTTAACATGGGCGATTCAACCACCGTTCGCTGGCTTTTTAAAATGCGCGGAATTCCAACAGAAAATTTGACGATAAATGATTTTGAAAAAGCTAACTTTAAGGTTTTAGCCGAGAAACGAGACGAGGAAATCTTGCTCGGATTAATCGGCGAATTCAAAAGTTTGACCAGCGGCTTGTTGAAAATAGAACCGGATAAGTTTAGGGATTTCAACAACGCAGGATTTATCAAAGCCGTTTGGAATTTTGCAGTTGCGGAAACCAGTCACGGAAAAAGCCGTTTGACGACGGAAATCAGAATTCATCCGACAGATGCGAGTAGTATGGCGAAAATCAAAACGTATTGGGGAATGCTAAGACCGCCGAGCCAGATGATTCGCAAGGAAATTTTGAAGCTTATTAAAAAACAAGCCGAACGCGAGGCGAAAGGAAAGTAAGTTGAAGTCGTCCCGTCAGGGACAAGCGAAAATAGCCCAACGATTTATCGTTGGGAATAATAATGTTACGAAAGACGAGTCCCGCGAGGGACGACAGAAAATAATGGCGCATTCATTTACAAACCAATTACTACATTGTGTTTTCAGCACCAAAGAACGTCGTCCGTTGATAATGACAGAACTTGCCAGCCGTTTGTATCCGTATCTGGGCGGGATTGCGCGGGAACACAAAATGAAGTTGCTGGCAGTAGGAGGAATGCCCGACCACATTCATCTGCTTTTATCATTACCTTCAGCATTGTCGGTGGCAAAAGCAATGCAACTTATTAAAGGTAATTCGTCAAAATGGATTCACGAAACATTTGCCGAGCATCGTCTTTTCGAATGGCAAGAAGGTTACGGGGCATTCTCAATTGGTGTTGACGGCATTGAAAGGACAATAAGTTATATTAACAATCAAGCCCAACATCATCAAAAACGTGATTATAAATCGGAGTTCGTCGTATTTTTACAGAGGAATCACATCGAGTATGAAGAACGCTTCGTTTTCGGTTGATTTTATCTGTCGTCCCTGACGGGGCTGTAATAAATTTGCCGATGTTTCCCAGCGATCAATCGCTGGGCTATTAACAAATGTCCCTGGACGGGACGGATATTTTAAAAGGTAAAAATTATGAAAGACGCAGTTATTGTTTCAGCCGTGCGCACGGCTGTCGGAAAAGCACCGAAAGGGACTTTGAAAAACACGAGACCGGACGACATGGGCGCGGCGGTAATTGATGCGGCGTTAAAACAAGTGCCGAATTTGCAGGCGATGGAAGTGGAAGACGTGATTATGGGCTGCGCATTTCCCGAAGCTGAGCAAGGCATGAACGTTGCGCGCACCGCAGCAATTGCCGCCGGACTGCCGCCGGAAGTTTCGGCGATGACTGTTAATCGTTATTGTTCGTCGGGACTCCAGACAATTGCGATTGCTGCCGACCGCATCCGAACGGGCGGTGCGGAAGTCATTATCGCAGGCGGGCTTGAAACCATGTCTATGATTCCGATGGGCGGAAACGTGATGCGCCCGAATCCTCGAATCGTTGATACTTATCCCGATTATTATTTGAATATGGGTTTGACGGCGGAAAATCTTGCTAAAAAGTACGAAATTACGCGCGAACAGCAAGATGAATTTTCGCTGCGTTCGCATCACAGAGCGGCGGCGGCGATTCAATCAGGCAAGTTTAAAGACGAAATTGTCTCGCTCAACGTTCGCATTGATGAGACTGACGAAAAAGGACGCGTTTTGCGGCGCGAAATTGCCTTTGACACCGACGAAGGTGTGCGAATGGATTCGACGATGGAAGGTTTGGCAAAGCTCAAACCCGCATTTCACGCTGCTGGAACCGTGACTGCGGGCAATTCGTCGCAAATGTCAGATGGCGCAGCGGCAGTCGTAATAATGTCGGCGGAAAAAGCAAACGAATTAGGCTTAAAACCTCTGGCGCGTTTCGTTTCTTATGCGACGAGCGGTTGTTTGCCTGAAGAAATGGGCGTCGGTCCGGTTTATGCGGTTCCTAAAGCATTGAAAATGGCGGGTTTAACGCTCGACGATATTGATGTGATTGAACTTAACGAAGCGTTTGCGGCGCAAGGTTTATCGGTCATGAAATTGCTTGAGATGAATCCTGACAAAGTGAATGTCAACGGCGGCGCAATCGCTCTTGGACACCCGCTTGGCTGTACCGGAGCAAAACTCACCGCAACGATTATTTACGAACTGATTCGCCGCAACGCACGTTACGGCATGGTCACGATGTGCGTCGGTGGCGGAATGGGCGCAGCCGGAATTATCGAAAGAATTTAGCAAAGTTCAAGGAGACAAAAACGATGGATGCAAGAATGGAAAAAGAAATCATCAAAGGCGGCAGCTTTTTGATTGAACAGCGGTCACCCGAAGAAATTTTCACGCCCGAAGATTTATCGGAAGAACAACGCATGATCGGCGATACGACACGAGAATTCGTTGACAACGAAGTTCGTCCGAATCTGGAGGCGATGGAAAAACACGATTGGAAACTGGCGCGCGATCTTTTCGTGAAAGCCGGTGAGCTTGGACTGCTTGGGGCAAATATTCCTGAAGAGTACGGTGGGCTCGAACTCGACCAGACGACGGGCGTAGTCGTTGCCGAAAATATGGGACGCGCGGGTGGCTTTGGCGTTGGCTATGGGGCGCAAACTTCAATCGGGCTGTTGCCGATTTTGTACTTTGGCTCGGAAGAATTAAAGCAAAAATGGATTCCGCCGATTATTTCGGGCGAGGTAGTCACGGCATATTGTTTGAGCGAAGCCAGTTCCGGTTCGGACGCGCTCGGTGCAAAATGTAATGCGCGTCTTTCGGAAGATGGCACAGAGTACATTTTAAACGGCGAAAAAATGTGGATTACCAACGGCGGTTTCGCCGATGTTTACATTATTTTTGCCAAAGTTGACGGCGACAAAAAGAAGTTTTCCGCCTTTGTCGTCGAACGCAGTGAAAACTGCCGCCCCGGAAATGAAGAACACAAAATGGGCATCAAATCTTCTTCGACAACGCCGATTATTTTGTCGGATGCGCGCATTCCGGTGGGAAATTTGATTGGCGAAGTTGGCGATGGGGCGAAAATCGCTTTTAACATTTTAAACGTCGGGCGTTTTAAACTGGGAGCGTCAGCAACCGGCGGAATGAAGCTTGCGCTTCACGATTCGATTCGTTATGCCAATGAGCGCCAGCAATTTAACAAACCGATTTCTTCGTTTGGCGCGATGAAACACAAATTAGCGGAAATGGCGATTCGCACTTGGGTTTCCGAAAGCATAACTTACCGCACGGTCGGGATGATTGATGCGTTGATTGGCGAGGACGGCGGCGATAAAGAAAAGAAACTGCGCTCAATCGAAGAGTACGCGGTGGAAAGTTCGATTAATAAAGTCGCTTGTTCCGAAGCACTCGATTATGTCGTTGATGAAATGGTGCAAATCTATGGCGGTTACGGTTATTCGGCGGATTATCCGGCGGAAAAAGCGTACCGCGATGCGCGCATCAATCGCATTTTTGAGGGTACTAACGAAATCAATCGGATGCTTATTCCGGGACAATTGATGAAGCGAGCGATCAAGGGTGATCTAGCGCTACTTCCGGCGGCAAAAGCTCTGATGGACGAAGTAATGAATCCAGCTGCGCCAGATTTTGACGAAAATGATAGCGTTTTGGCATCAGAACTAAAACTCGCCCAAAATGCTAAGAAAATCGCCCTGATGGTTTTAGGAACGGCGGCGCAAAAATATATGCAGGCTCTCGCCGAACATCAGGAAATCCTGATGGGCGCGGCGGATATTATTATGGACGCTTATGCAATGGAGTCGGCAATTCTCCGCGCTCAAAAACTCTCTGCGAAAGGCAATGCTAACGCAGATCGCTATGTTGAAATGGCAGGAGTGTTTTGCAACGATGCGATTCAACGTATTGACGCGAAAGCCAAAAACACTTTGGCAGCAATGAGCGAAGGCGACGAACTGCGAACACTGCTGGCGGCTCTCAGGCGCTTTACCAAAAATAATACGCCGATCAACACCATTGCGTCCCGCACGCGTATTGCCGATACGCTCATTCAAGCTAATAAATACGTGTTTTAAGAACCCAAATAATCTTGAAATTTAACAGCGCAGTTTTCTTAAATTTGAAAACTGCGCTACTTTATTAGTGATGTTTAACTTAGGTAAACCAAAATTTCGCGTTAAACGCTGGAGCCAAAATTATGCTCCAAATCCGGCGATGCTGCGTTTAGTTTTAGAACACGAAGGCTTTCGGGTTTCTCAATGGGGCGATTCTCCGGGAGCAGTTTTTCCGAACTATAAACATCCAAAACTGCAATCACACTGGGTTGTCAGCGGAGCATTAGAGTTTACGATTAATAATGAAATCTTCACGCTCGAAGCCGGAGATCGGTCTTTTTTAGATGCCCAAACATATCAATCAATGCGGGTCGTGAGCGAGGACTTTGCTATCTACCTGGTCGGCGAAAAGATTGATAAATAATTTAATTACTATCCCCGTAATAAACAAGGCGAGTGTTTATTCTCGCCTTTTTATCTTAATAACCGTTTTTTAGGAAGATGGTGACAAACTTGCTTTCATCTCTTTTTTTGTTAAAGCACGCGAATTGTTTGTCGTCGCTGTCGGCGGATCATCGCTTGATTTGTTCAAACGGTTAATCAGAAGCTGTTGACCAAAGCCGATAATATTACCAGTCAACCAGTAAAACAGAAGTCCGGAGGGTGAACCCCACATGACCCACAACATCATTAGCGGCATCATGTAAGTCATCATTTTTTGCTGCATTTGCTGTTCGGGCGTTATCGCCGGAGCAGTCGGCGAAAACAACATTGACAACGCCATTGAACCGGCAAAAGCGAATTCGAGAATGTGAAACGGATCGCCTGCTGATAAATCCGGCAGCCAGAGAAAACTGGCTTGCCGAAAATCGAGCGAAATCGTAATTGCCGCCAGCATCGCAAATAAAATCGGCATCTGCAGAAGAAGCGGCAAACAGCCGCCAATTGGCACGGCATCTTTGGTCAATTTCAACTGCTCCATTTGCAGTTCGCGCATTCGCGGATCATCAACCGGAACTTTTTTCGCCTGCATTTCTTTTAAGCGATCTTGCAGTTCCTTCATCTTCGGCGCGTTCTTACCAGCTTTCTTGAAAGATTTTGATTGATACCAACGTACCGGAAATAAAAGCATGTAAAGCAGCACAGTAAAAATCAAAATCGAAACGCCGTAATTATTGGTCATTCCGCTTAACCAGCCTAAAACCCACGAAATCCGAATTGCCAGAGGCGCGACAATTACACTTAACCAGCCATAATAATTGATAAATTTATCAAGGTCAACCGTGCGCCCCATCTGCTGGGTGATTTGCGGGCTGACTTCCGACAGCAGATTGTGGTCTTTGGTGCCGACATACAATTTTGTCGTTGATACTCCGTCAGTTTGGATTGGAACATAAGCGGAAATTAAATGACGGTCTTCAGTAGGAGTTTTTTTCCCAGTAATAAAATCTATAATTCCATTCGTACGCGGTTCAGCGAGTTGAACTTCATACTTGACAGTTTGCAACTCAAGCCCACTTAAAGGTTGTGCCGGAATCGCCGCCATCGCAAAATAAGTGTCGCCGACTCCTGCCCAATCAACCGCGCCATTAATCTGTTTGACCGTTACCTTGTCATTGGTTTTGTCGGCAAATTCCGGCGAGCGATGACGCTCAACCGTGTCGTTATTAACTACTGCGACTGCTTCGGGTTCGATAGCGTAATAAGTGTAGTGTTTGATGCCCTGGTCGCCAATGTTCGCGCCGATCAGAAGTTTGGCGTTTGGCAGGATTTGCCCGCCGCGCACGAGTTTAGTTTGCAAATCGGAAACGTAACCGTTCGCATGAAAAGTTAAAGACTTAACGGCTTCAGTTTGACTGCCTTCGTCTCGCAAAACAAAATCAACTTTGCGCGATTCATCTCCGTTGAGAACGATTTCGTCACCGTCCGCCCCGACTATTTGGTAATTACGTTCATTTAGAAGCGCGTCGAAACTAGCGTCACCCGTTGAGAGTTTTAAAGGAATTTCGCGGCGTTTTAAGGCTTCAGCAGAAATCAATTCGAGCGGATGTTTTTCGTCTTTGGTACTGCTGGCGTTAAAAAGGGGCTTCTCCCCTTTTTCAGTGCGGTTTTGCAGTAGAATCCAGCTTGTTACGAGGGCTCCGCGTGAATCAAATTTGGCTTCGTAAAGCGGCGTTTTGACCGTAATTACGCGATTGGGTGTATCGTCGGGTGATGTATTGGATAATGCTCCGGTTTGTGTTTGCGGCACAGCATTGTTCGGTGTGGGCGCAGTGTTTACAGTCTGTTGCTGTGCCGTTTCAGTATTTGTATTTAGATTGCCGTCAGGTTTTGGCGGCGGAAACAAGTAGCTCCAAAGCAGCAATACACCGAGCGAAAGTAGAACTGCCGTAAAAAAACGAGTTTGATTTTGGGTATTATTATTCGGTGACATTTATTTGATTATTGCAAAGGATAATTTAGAAATTACTTTACCGGGTCAAAGCCGCCGCGCGCAAAAGGCTGGCAGCGACAAACGCGCCAAACTGCCATCAACGAACCGCGCATTGCGCCATGTTTTTGAATCGCTTCGACTGCATATTGCGAACAGGTTGGAGTAAAACGGCAAGCCGCCGGTAGCCAAGGCGAAATAGCAGCCTTGTAAAATCGCAATAATTCGACGAGAAGGAATTTCATTCGGCAGTTAGATTTGCTCCAACGGCTTTTTGTTGGCTAGATTCTTCGAACAGTTTAATTTGCGCAATTATTTTGCGAAAATCTGCCAGCGGCTCCTGCATTTTGACCGTCAGTAAATTGCGTCGTGCGTTGATCACAAAATCATAACGAAGAGGCAAACCGCTTAGTTCGATTTTAGACAGACGAAAAGCTTCACGCAAAAGGCGTTTGGCGCGATTCCGCTCGACCGCATTGCCAACCGCCTTGCGCGAAGCTGTAATTCCAAGTCTATGAACGGGTAAATTGTTCGGCAGAATGAAAGCCGACATGAAACGCCCATCAAAACGTTTGCCGTTTTTGTAAACTAGCTGAAATTCAGCGGGTTTACGCAAATGTTCAGCTTTGGGCAAACTAAAATCTACTTTTTCGATTTTTATTCCAGGCGTTTCAGTTGTCTTTAATAATGGTGCGGAGTCAGGCGTTTGCGTCCCTTCGCCCGGCGGCGCGCAATCACGGCGCGACCGTTTTTCGTCGCCATTCGTGAGCGAAACCCGTGTTTCTTCGCGCGACGGCGGTTGTTCGGCTGATAAGTTCTCTTGGTCATTGGTAATGTTCACTCCTTACGCGTAAGTCAAAACGATAAGTTTAATTTCTCAAATTGATTATGTCAAAGATCGAGCAAGTTAAGCTTTGTGACGGATGATTTGGAACTTATAAAACTGCCGTAAGTGTAAGTCGGTATGATCTGGGAAACATTTTGGCATGATTTGACAATATTTATACTGACTTTTATTGCTATCTCTATAATTTCGATTTTAATTGTCGGTTTTGTTTTTCAGCGAGATGTCCGCAGAGGAAACTTAAATTTGGACGGGTTGCTCAAAAACCTTTTCAAACGGCTGATTTAAAACAATGCGTCGTCCGATGATTTTATAATCACCACTCACAATTTTCGTAACTGCTTCAATGTAAAGCGCGTGTTCCTGTTCTAAAATCCGCTCTGTCAAAGTTTCCACTGTATCATCGTTCAAAACCGGCACGACTCTTTGCGCGATAATTGCGCCGCTGTCCAAGCCTTCGTCAACAAAATGAACGGTACAGCCCGAAAATTTAACGCCGTATTCGAGAGCCTGCCGCTGCGCGTCCAAACCCGGAAACGCCGGTAACAAACTCGGATGAATATTGATGGTTTGTCCGCGAAAAGCCGCGATAAATTCAGGCGATAAAAGGCGCATATAACCCGCTAAACAAACCAATTCGACGTTCCGCTTTTTTAATTCGGCAACAATTTCCGCGTCGTGTTCCTTGCGCTTCCGTCCGCGCCGCTCGACAACGAGCGTTTTCACATTGCGCATTTGAGCTTTTCCCAAACCTGCCGCATCCAGCTTATCGCTAATAACTATGGCGATTTCGGAGTTTGGGATTCGCCCGCTTTCAACAGCCTCAACTAGCGCAATCATATTTGAGCCGCGCCCGGAAATTAAAATACCAATATTCATTTAATGAGAACTTCCTGTTTATCTGCAATAACGCGCCCGATTTCGTTACAAATCTCGTCTTGTTCAGCAAGATGCGATTTGATCTGATCTTTGTCGCTTTGATCGCAGACGATGACCATTCCAACGCCCATGTTAAAGGAGCGAAACATTTCTGCGTCTTCAACATTTCCTAACTGCTTCATCAGGCCAAAAATCGGCAGCTCGTCCCAAGTTCCACGCTTGATTTCCACGCCAACGTTTTCGGGCAAAATTCGAGGAATGTTTTCAAGTAAGCCGCCGCCCGTAATGTGCGCTAATCCTTTTATCAAACCTGAATCCAATAAACCTTCGAGCGGTCGCAAGTAGCTTTTGTGTTTTTCGAGCAAGATGTTACCCACTGTGGTTTCAAGCTCGGGCAAAACGGTTGAAACGCTGTAATCGCCCACTTCAAATAACAATTTTCTTGCAAAAGAATAGCCATTTGTATGCAAACCTTTAGACGGCAAACCTAGAACAACGTCTCCAGCAACAATATTTTTTCCATCAATAACTTTCTCGCGGTCAACAATCCCGACGATAAAACCAGCCAAATCATATTCGCCAGCCGCGTACATTCCGGGCATTTCCGCCGTTTCACCGCCCAAAAGAACGCAGCCGTTTTCCTGACAGGCTTTTGAGATACCGTGAATTACTTCTGCCGTGATTTCCGGATCAAGCGCGCCGGTAGCAAAATAATCCATGAAAAAGAGCGGTTTTGCTCCCTGCACGAGAATATCGTTGACGCAGTGATTGACTAAATCCTGTCCGACTGTATTGTGGACATTGGCAAGAAATGCGACTTTGAGTTTTGTTCCAACTCCGTCGGCGGAAGCGACTAAAATCGGCTGTTTCAAATTTGGAAAAGCGGCATCGAACATTCCGCCAAAGCTGCCGATTTCGGTCAACGTTCGTTCATTAAAAGTTTTGCGCGCCAGCTCTTTGATTCTAGCGGTTGCCGTATTTGCCGCGTCAATCGAAACGCCCGCGTCCGCATAAGAAATAGAATTTGCCATGCACCGAGTATAAACAAATAATTGACTCAAATCACGGTTCGCATTTAGCATTTTTCCCAGAGCAGAAAATAAAATGTTTCAATAAAACAAAATGCAAGAATTTTTCGGCAATATTTGGTTTCAGCTTTCAACGATTGTGGTAGTGGCGACAATTCACGGTTACGGCGCGGCTTGGCTTGCCGTCAGAATGCTGTTTCGCCCGTACAAGCCCATTAAATTCTTAGGGTTAACGATTTTCCCGCAAGGAATGATTCCGCGTCACCGCGACCGCATGGCGACGGCAATCGGCAACGCCGTCGGCAATGAGCTTGTTTCGCAGGAAACAATCGTTAACGCTTTATTCGGAGAAAAACAGTTTTTGCGAAATAAAGTTGCGGGCTTAGTTGATTCCTACGCCGCGGATTTACTCAATCAAGATTTTCCATCCGTCCTTGAGGCTTTGCCGAGCGGAGTAAGAACGATTGTTTTAGATTCGATTTCAAACGTCCAGCTAAAACTCGGTAATTATGTTGTCAGCACCTTAAAAAGCGAGACGACCGCCGAAGCCGTCCGCGAATTTGTTGATATACAAGCTGATAAACTCCTTGCGCGTCGCGTCGCGGAGACTTTGGACGAAGAAACTTTCATGCAGGCTTTGGGATTTGTCGAAACCCGCGTCCGCGATGTCCTCAAAGAACGTGCTTTTGCCCAGCGCATCAATGATTTTGTCGGTGCGAGAGTTGATGATGTGGCAAATACGCAAACCTCGCTCGGCGAAATGTTTACGCCGGAATTTGTCGAATTTTTTCGCGAGCGGGTGTCTGCTCAGGTTCAACCAATTGTTCATGAACTTGCCGAAATCGCCACTTCAAATCGTACTAAAACTCAAATCGCGTCGCTTATCAAAACCGAAATCGGTGATTATTACAAACAACTGCCTTTTTATCAGAAAATGTTTGTTTCGCGCGACCGCCTTTTCAAAGAGGTTGACGATCTGGTTAATACAACGCTCCCGCGCAAAATCGAAGAAACTTTGCGCGGCGAAGCTTTTGCCGCCGAAGCCGAAAATTTTCTTAATTCAACGATTGATAGTTGGCTGATGAAACCGCTGCCGGAACTCGTTGGACAAATTGCGCCGGAGAAACTGGAAAGCCTCAAAGAGCAAATCGCCGGAACTTTGCTTAAACTTGTTCAGAGCGGCGAAATGCAGCAATCTTTGTCGGCTTATTTGACCGACACTTTACAAAAAATTCGCCCGCATTCGTGGCGAGCGATTGCCGAGCGAATTCACCCGGAAGCCGCTCCGCGTCTTAAAAAAGCTGTGACGGGAAGTTTGCTCGCCATTTTGCAGCGAGATGAAACCGCTAGCCAAGTCAACCGCATTTTGTTCGCGCAAATCGAACGCCTGCTCGACACGCCAATCGGCAAACTTTCCGAGCACCTTTCATCTGAAACTGTAACTAGCATTGGCGATTCTATCACCGATAGAATCATCACGGCAGCCGAAGAACGCCTTCCTATTGTTATTAAAGAATTTGATATTGCAACGCTCGTGCGCGAAAAAGTTGATGCTTATCCGCTTGAAAAACTCGAAAAACTGGTGCTTTCGATTGCCGGTCAACACCTCAGAAAAATCGAACTATTCGGTTTGTTTATCGGATTTTTTATCGGGGTTTTCCAAGCATTTTATTTCTGGGTTTTCGCTAGACATTAAGATTTATTGGAAAATTTATCGAAACTTTATTTGGCAGCGCGTCGTTTTCTGTAAACAGCTACATCTTTTGGTCAATTCTCGGAGGACATCATGAAAAAGTTTGGTTTGTTAGTTTTTGCTGTTGCTATCATCGGCAGTTTGGCTTTGGTTTGGGCGATGACGGGTAAATCTGTTATTGGCTCTTCTTTTATTCACTTCGACGTCAAAGGGTCGGGCAATACTGTCACCGAAAAACGCAATGTGACTGGGTTTAAAGGCGTTCACACCGGCGGCGCCATGCAGCTTGAAATTAGTGTTGGCAAAGAGTTTTCGGTCGAACTTGAAGGTGACGACAATATCTTGCCAACTATCAAAACCGAAGTTCGTGGCGACAAGCTTTATTTTGAACGTAAAGAAGGCCGCATTTGGTCACGTGGGCGCGTGATTGCTCGCGTTACGATGCCAGAGCTTAACGATTTGGACATTTCCGGCGCGAGCAGCGCAATAGTCAACAACGTGAAAACTGAAAGTTTAAAAATTGATGCAAGTGGGGCTTCAAAAATCGAAATTTCCGGCGAAGCTCGTGATTTAGCGGTTGAAGTTAGCGGCGCCAGCAAACTCGACGCTGAAAACTTGAAAACCGAACGTACCAAGGTCGAAGCCAGCGGCGCCAGCAAAGTTTCCATCTTCGCATCTGAAGCAGTTGATGCTGATGCTTCCGGCGCCAGCAAAATTGTTTATTCGGGTAATCCGAAATCTGTCAGCAAAGACGCGTCGGGCGCGAGCTCAGTTTCAGCCAATTAAAGCAAAATTCTGCATAGTTAAATTTCAGCCGTCGGGTTTCAAAAAATTCTGACGGCTGACCTTTTTTGCGATAATATAAAGCCATGAACGCTGTTAAATGTCCAAACTGCGGAAATCTCAATTCAACAAACGAAAACTATTGTCTGAACTGCGGAACTTCGATTTTGAATTTGCAGCCGCCCACTTACTCACCACTTGCATCGCAGCAAAATCAAGCGTTTAAATCCTATGGCTTTAACGTCCCAGCTAATTTTAACGCCGCCCAATATGAGAATCC
>JBDTZD010000019.1:0-3996 GCA_040005335.1 Pyrinomonadaceae bacterium
ATAACATTGGAGTCTATTTTGAAACTTTGTCGGCAGGCGAAACTTACGGTGATGGGTTGGTTGAAACTAACGCACTCGTTCTGGATTCGTGTGGCTCGGAGGAAAGCGCAGATGAATCCTGTGAAATGGCAATCGCGGCTTAAATTTTGAGATTAAAATGGTGAAATTAAAGGCTAATAATGTTTGCCCAATTCTCAGCTTAAGTTGAGCGCATTTCTTTACTCTATATTGCAAATTATCTTTCACATTTGCCTAATGGCTGCAATCATTTCGCGGACGGCCTGGTTTATGCCGACAAAAATCGAACGAGAGATGATATTGTGACCGATGTTAAATTCGGTGATTTCCGGGATCATAGCAATGGCGCCGATGTTGCGATAAGTTAGCCCGTGGCCGGCGGCAACGCGCAAACCGTATTGTCCGGCAAAAATTGCCGCTTCGCGCTGGCGGTGAATTTCGTGAGCCGCTCTCATTGAATGTTCCGAATTTCCAGCCCGCTGCGATAACTCGGCATATTCACCCGTGCAAAGCTCGATTTGTTGCGCTCCCACCGATTGCGCAGCTTCTATTTGCTGATCGTCCGGGTCAACAAAAATACTCGTCATAATTCCGCCTTCGCGCAGGCGGTTGACGGCAGCACGAATTATCGAACTGTTTGTAACTACATTTAAACCGCCGGTCGTCGTTACTTCGTTTGGACTTTCGGGCACGAGCGTTACCGCATCCGGCTTTAATTCCAGAGCGATTTTAACCATCTCTTCGGTCGCTGCCATTTCAACGTTTAGATAAGTTGTCAAACTTTGCCGCAGCAAATAAACGTCCACGTCCTGAATATGGCGGCGGTCGCCGCGTAAGTGAACAGTGATCCCGTCCGCGCCAGCTTGTTCGCAGGCAAACGCAGCAGCTAAGAGGTTTGGATCGGGTGATTGGCGAGCTTGTCTAACGGTTGCGACGTGGTCAATATTAACGTTTAGTTTGGCGATCATTAAACGATTTTAGATTTTGGATTTTAGATTTTGGATTTTGCTCAAACCAGTAATCTAAATTCCTAAATCGTTAATAGTTGTTGAGGTTGGAACAGTTTCTTTGTTCAGTTTTTTTGCTTCTTTGAGAGCAGAATCGTAAACGCCTTGGCGAGCATTTTTGCGAATTTGCCGGACTTCGCTGAACATCCGGCGGCTATCTCGAAAAACATTGACTTTTGTGCCCTCGCAGTGATCCCAGCGCACGGGGATTTCCCGAAGACCTAGCCTTGCTAAATTTGCTACGAACAAAAATTCGACATCAAAACCGAAACGGTCAATTTGCATGACTCCCAATAGCGGACGGAAAGCGCTCATCCGAAATGCTTTGAAACCGCACTGTGTGTCCCAAAACGGCAACCCCGTGGATGTTTTAACTATTAGGTTAAAAACTTTGCCGCCTTGCTCCCGGCGCCAGGGTTGATGCGTTCCAATTAAGCTGCGGTCAAGAGCGCGCGAACCGAAAGCGACATCAATTTCGCCGCGTTGAATCGGCTCGATTAATTTTGGCATTTCTTCGATTGGTGTTGACAAATCGGCATCTGAAAACAGAGCGGTAAGCCCGCGAGCCGCGAGCAATCCGGTTTTGACAGCGTAACCTTTGCCGCGATTTTGCTCATAGCGAATGACGCGCGAAGGGATTTCCGGCGCGGCTGCCAAAACTCGCGTCGCAATTTCCGCCGTCTCGTCCGCCGAACCGTCGTCCACGACAATAACCTCAGCGGTCGGATTTTCTTTTCCTAAATAATTTAAAATCGTTTCCAAGCTTGCGCCGAGCCGTTCGGCTTCGTTGAAAGCTGGAATGATAATTGAAAGCGGTAAACTCATCAAAAATTTCAAAAATGGTCGATATTTTTACAGTAACAAAAAAACAATTTTTCCGACAGTTGACAGGAAAAAACTCGGGAATTCATTCAATTTGGCGACAACCAATGTGCTATATTTGAATTCCAAATTGCGGGATTCAAATTCCCTTTTATGTTTTGAATCTAAAATCTGGAATTAAATATGAGTAAATTTTGGGGCTTCATCTTTGTTTTAGTTTTGCTTGTTGGTGCGATTGCCGGAGGATTGTTTGGACGCAATGCATTCACGGCTAGTTCTGAATCACGGACACCGCTTGAAAAAGTTCGCACCGATTATGCCGAAGCGGTCAAAATCGTGACCGACAACTATTCTGGAAACATTGATTTTGAAAAAGCGACGGACGATTCGGTGCAGGGTATGTTATACACTCTCGATCCGCACTCATCGTTTTTCACCCGTGCCGAGTTTCAAAAATTAAAAGAGGATCAGTCATCACGGTTTTACGGAATAGGCGTTTCGATTGTGCAGCACCGCGACGGAGTTTACGTGCAATCAATCGTCGAAGGGACTCCGGCCGCCCGCTCCGGATTGCGTTACGGCGATAAATTTTTAGAAGTTGATGGTAAAGACGCGAGCCAGTGGACGAGCGCAGAAACTTCTAAAAATGTGCGCGGCGAGCAGGGCGTGCCGGTCAAAATAAAAATGGAGCGCGCCGGAAGCAAAGACCCGGTTGAATTTAAGATCACGCGCGGCGGAGTGCCGTATCCCTCAATTCGCAATGCTTTTATGGTTCGCCCTGAGATCGGTTACATCGCTTTGACTGGTGGTTTTCAGGAAACGACTGACGACGAACTTGGACAAGCAATCAAAGAATTAAAAAATCAGGGAATGAAGCAATTAGTGCTTGATTTACGCAACAATCCGGGCGGATTACTGCCACAGGCAATCAACGTTTCGAGCCGCTTTATTCCGAAGGGTGAGCCAATTTTGAGCGTTCGCGGACGTTCGCGTTTTGCTCGTTCCGAAGATTACCCTTCTAACAGCAATGGAACGGAAGATTTTCCATTAGTTTTAGTGATTAACGGAGGTACTGCTTCGGCTTCAGAAATAGTCGCCGGAGCAGTGCAGGATCATGCGCGGGGATTAATTGTTGGCGAAACCAGCTTTGGCAAAGGATTAGTGCAGCGCGTTTTTGAAACTCCGGGCGGCACGGGCTTGACTTTAACGACTGCACGTTACTACACGCCCTTTGGACGCTCTCTTCAGCGCGATTATTCAAACGGTTCGATTTACGATTACTATACCAAACACTCTGCCGAGACTGAGGATGCCAAAGGCAAGGCAACGCCCGCTCCAACGCCCGCCAGCGCGCCCGTTAAAACTGCGGGTGGACGAGTATTTTACGGCGGCGGCGGGATTGCGCCAGACGTCGAAGTCAAACCTTTAACTTTTACTACTCTGCGCGCTCGTATTGCCGAAGCCGCTTTTTATTTCACTCGCCAGCTTGCCAACGGGCAAATCGCCGGACTCGAAAATATGCGCGTCGAACAAACACAGTTTGACCATGTTTTGCGCCTCACCGATTATCCCGTAACGGACAAGGTTTTAGAAGCCTTTCGCGCCTTTTTAGCCAAAGACCCGGCAAACGGTTTGCGACCTGAAAACTTAAATGGCGAAATCGAATTCACCAAAAATCGTTTGCGTGAAGAAATCATTACGGCAGCCTATGCGAGCGAAACCGGACAGCAAGTTTTGCTCGATGTTGATCCGCAAGTTTTAAAGGCAATCGAAGTTTTGCCTGATTCTAAAAAACTCGCTGAAAGCATCAAAAACGACAACACAAAAGCCGAATAACTACGGCTAATCTTTCAAAGAACTGTTTATTTGAGCAAGCCTTTATCAGCGCGAGAGTGCTGATAAAGGCTTTTTCGCATGAAAAAAAATAGACAACAAAGAGCTTTTAGTCTAAATTTAGAGCGTAATATTTACTTCACCAACCGCCTTAAACCAAACAGTTATGAAGAATTTAAGCTTTGTGAAGATTTCCGTTTTGCTGATTTGTATGTTTGCGTTTGCCTTAAACGTTGCAGCAAAAGATGATTGGATCAGCGTTAAATCGAAAAACTTCACGCTCGCCGACCAACTCCGCAAAGACCTGACCGCCATC
>JBDTZD010000251.1:0-3984 GCA_040005335.1 Pyrinomonadaceae bacterium
ACGAGTTTTTTATGATTCGCGTGTCCGGGTTAAAAGAACAAATTGAAGAAAATGTTGCCGAACTCTCGCCCGACGGGATGACTCCGCTCGATCAATTGCGCGAGATTCGCAATCATTTGCAGCCGATGCTAATCGAACAAATGCGAATCTTGAATGTGGAAGTTTTTCCTGCATTAATGCTTGAAGGAGTTGCCTTGTGGAGTTACAAGGAGTTGCTGGAAGAAGAAAAAAAATGTGCGAATCGTTATTTTACCGAAAACGTTTTTCCGGTTTTAACGCCGCAGGCGGTTGATGCGAGTCATCCGTTTCCGTATATCTCGAATTTGAGTTTAAACCTGGGCGTAGTTTTAACGCCGGAAGGAGCGGGCAAAAAGCAGGCGCATCATCACGGTGAAACACGCTTTGCCCGCGTCAAACTGCCAACAAACGTCCCGCGTCTGATTCCGGTTAATGAAGAAGAAACAAAGTTTACGCCGCTCGGCGAATTAATTCGAGCCAATATCAACGCGCTCTTTCCGGGCATGAAAATCGTTCAAACTCATCTCTTTCGAGTAACGCGCGATGCCGATATCGAACTGCGCGAGGACGAAGCGAGCGATTTGCTTCGGACAATGGAACGCGAACTGCGTCAGCGGCGGTTTGGCGATGCCGTCCGTTTGGAAGTTTCGGCTTCGATGCCTGCTGAAATGACCCAGTTTTTAACCGCTGAATTGGAAATTGAGGAGACGGACGTTTACCAAATTAACGGTTTTTTGAACGTGCCGGATTTGATGAGGCTTTACAAAATTGACCGTCCGGCGCTCAAAGATCGTCCGCTCGCTCCGGTCACGCCAAAAGCTTTCCGGCGGGCAAAATCAATGTTCGACGCAATCTCCAAACAAGATATTCTCGTTCATCACCCGTTCACAAATTTCAACTCCGTCACGGATTTTATTAATGCGGCGGCAGATGATGCGGACGTTCAGGCAATCAAAATTTGTTTATATCGCACCGGCAAAGATTCACCCGTCGTCGAAGCGCTGATGCGAGCCAGTCAAAACGGCAAACAGGTCGCCGCCCTGATTGAGTTAAAAGCGAGATTTGACGAGGAAAATAATATCGAATGGGCGCGCCTGCTCGAACGCGAAGGCGTTCACGTCGTTTACGGAATGCGCGGTTTAAAAACTCATTCAAAACTCGCGCTCGTCGTCCGGCGCGAAGCCGGTAAGCTCAAACGCTATGTTCACATCGCGACCGGTAATTACAATCCGACCACCGCCAAGCTTTATACGGATTTAGGATTGTTGACGACAAATGAAGAAATCGGAGCGGATACGAGCGAGATTTTTAACTTTTTAACCGGCTATTCAAATCAAGCCGAGTTTAGGCGGCTGCTGGTCGCGCCCGTCAATCTGCGCGAGAAAATGCTCGCCATGATTCGCCGCGAAGCCAAACACAAAGGGAAAGGGCGAATTATCGCTAAGATGAACAGCTTGACCGATACGGAAATGATTCATGAGCTGTACATGGCGGCGCAAGCCGGAGTCAAAATTGATTTAATCATTCGCGGCATCTGCATTTTGCGACCCCAGGTCGAAGGTTTATCAGAGAATATTACTGTGCGCAGTATTGTCGGTCGTTTTCTCGAACACAGCCGAATTTTTTATTTTGAAAATGGGAGCGGCAAACAATCTGAGATTTATATCGGCAGCGCTGATTGGATGCTCCGCAATCTCGACCGCCGCGTCGAAGTCGTCGCCCCGTTTTTATCAAGCAAAATCAAGAAATACGTCAAAAACGAAATTCTCGATTCTTATTTGCGCGACAACACGAAAGCGCGTCTGCTAGAGCCCGACGGAAGCTACGTCCGCCTCGCCCCCAAAGAAGGCGAGGAACAATTTAGCGTCCAAGAATTTTTTACGGGCAAAGAAATTTAATATAGTGTAAAGTGCAGAACGCAAAGTGCAAATTGTAAAATGCCATACTAAATTTGTTTCTTTTTTAATTTCAAAATTTTACACTTTGCACTTTGCACTATTACTGTTATTTTGGGGCATGTTAGACAGCCATTTCGCCGTCTCGTGACATCCGAACTTTTAGAGCAGTATCAGTAAAAGTTGGTCAGGGGGATTTTTTATGAAATCGGTCGCGTTCGTCTTTTTTCTATTCTCAATTTTTGCCTGCGAGAGGGCGCAGATTTTCGCCCAAGCCAAAGGCATTGACACGCAAAACAAGCAAATAACAGACATTGGCAATAGCAAGGGACCAACCGACAACGGTAACCGCCGCGATGTCGGGGCTGGTCGCGGCTTTGATTTTGGCGCAGGCAAAACGCCTGACCGTTTGCCGCTCGCCAATCCATATCGGATGGCATCCAAACGCGATATTCTGCTGGCCAGCATCACTGACATTTTGCGCAACCGCAATTTGGTTTTGGACGAAGCTGCCTCGCGTCCCGCTGACGGCGTTTTAGTAACACAGCCTTATACTTTTTCAAAGGGCGCGGTTATCACTCAATCACAGCTTTTGCGTTATGCCACTTTGCCTGACGAAGACCGTCGCGACGGCGTATGGACGCGAGCGCGCTACACGCTGACGATAGATGTGCAAACCATAGATGGCATTAACAATAACGTCTCGATTACGGCCAAGGTTGAGGGACGCACCGAAACCGCTTTGGGATCGCAATGGCTGACTTTGGCGAGCAGCGGCGAGGTCGAAAATGATGTTCTTGCAGATCTCGTTGAGCGTGTCACCGGCACGGCTCCCTATCAGGTAACAAAACAGCCGGAAAAATCGTCCGAAAAGCAATCTGAAAAATCGCCTGAAAAAAGCGACAAACCGCAGATGAAATAGTGCAAAGCGCAAAGCGAAAAGTAAAGAACAGCAGGTTTTTCACTTTACACTTTGCACTTTTTGCACTTTGCACTACAAAAGTGTTTTCTCGAATATTATTTCTAGTCATTTTGGTTACCGCATCGGCATCAATCAAAGCCGTTGCGCAAATCAAAAATACGTCAAATGGAACGGATGCTTCTAAAGCTTCGTCAAATGAACGCAATAATGATTCGCCGCCAAGCCAAAGCTTGCTTGAAACGCGTGAACGCTGGCGCATGGAGATGGAAGAAAAAGAGCATCGAGAATTGCTCGACCGCAGCGACAAAGCCGCCCATTTAAGCGATGAATTAAGCAAATCGTTTGGGCAAAATAATCGTTTTATGGCAACCGACATGGCCAAGCTCAACGATTTGGAAAAGCTGGTTAAAAAGATTCGCAAGAATCTCGGCGGCAATGATGACAAAGATACAACCGACGACGAAAAACCAACAACGCTCTTGGACGCGTTCGCCAAACTATCTGAAACCGGAGCGGCGTTAAACGAAGAACTAAAAAAATGCACCCGACACGAAATTTCTGCGGATTCGATTGATAAATCCAACGAAATGCTCGACCTCATCGAACTCATTCGCAATTTCGCGCAACCCCGATGAAAACTTTCGCTTTTCGATTCTTGTTTATTATTTTCGCGGCAACGTTTGTTTTTTCAGCGTTGCCTTTTGTTTGTGCGGCGCAAACCAAAGATGATGATGTAATTACGGTTGACACCAATCTGGTCGTCTTGAACGCCGTCGTGACCGATGCCAAAGGCAATTATGTACCGGGTTTGCGCCAAAAAGATTTTCAAATCTTGGAGGATGGCAAACCACAGACGATTGACACTTTTGGCGCGGAAGAAACGCCGTTTGCCGCCGTTGTATTGCTCGACACATCGGGCAGCATGGAACTGCGAATGGCGGTCGCGCGGGCAGCGGCGATTAAATTCCTTGACGGTTTGCGCGAAGAGGATGTGGCGGCAGTTTACAATTTCGATTCCAAAACCAAGCTCGTTCAGGAATTCTCCGGCAGCCGCGATCTAGCGCCGGTCGCCTACGATTTAAAAGCCGACGGCATGACCGTTTTAAACGACGCAATTGTCGAAGCCGCTAAAATTTTATCCGCACGAAC
>JBDTZD010000238.1:0-3984 GCA_040005335.1 Pyrinomonadaceae bacterium
CAATAATTGCCAATGCTCCGTTCAAGAGTACGAAACAACAATCAAGGTTTTTCGGGTTAGGCGACGAGTTTAACGAAAACTCGCTCGCACCGGACTTGAGCCAACTGCTTTCTGATAACCAGACAGCACATTTAAGCGATGGTTTCTTAACACTTGCTCCGACTGAAAAACAACTTCTCGTTGAAAAAATGCTGGAAATCGTGGTGGCTGAACGCTCTGTTTCCGGAACATTCACTGGAACGACGCGAATTGATTTTGCGAAAATGAAGCTCGATGAATTTGCGGGAATATCAGCTTACAGTTGGCGTGAAAATGCCGTTGGAATTAGTTTCGGCAACGGAAAAATTTTTACCTGGCGGCGCGAGGACGGCAAGCAAAAGGAAATTGCGCACGCGGATTTACCAGCAAATCAATCGGCGATTTACCTGCGAATTAAAGCCCAAGGTGGCGAAATTTTTGAGTTTGCTGACAGCATTGATGGAAAAAGCTGGCAAACAGTCGGCGATAAAATTAACTTTGGAAACCTTGAGGGCGCTCGTCTGGCGGTTATTTATAACGGCAAAACAACAAACGTCGGAGCGCGATTTGATTGGCTGCGAGTTGAACAATAAAGAAAGTTATGGAACAAACGCCAACGATTCATGAAATAACGGAAACCGAGGAGCGAGACTTCCGGGCTCGCTTTGGTTCAACAGTTCAAAAACAAGGCGCTCTCGTTTTGCTCATTTTGGTTTGCGTGATTGCAACTGCCCGCTATGAAGCCTTTCTGACGCCCGAAAATTTGCTCAATGTGTTGCTCCAAAATTCGATGTGGGGATTGCTTGCGCTCGGGATGACATTTGTAATTTTGACGGGGGGAATTGATTTGTCAGTCGGGTCTTTGCTGGCAGTAGCGGGAGTCACTGCTGCTTTTCTGGCTCCGCAAGGTTTAGCTGTTGCGGTGATTGCAGCAATTGCGGCAACCACCGTTTTGGGTTTGGTCAACGGCGTTATCATAGCCAAAGCGCGAATTCAGCCGTTTATCGTGACACTGGGCATGATGATTGCAGCGCGCGGCTTGGCTCTGGCCGTCACGGATGAGAAAAATGTGCGAATTCCCGCAGCCGCAACCGATTTTAGCTGGCTTGGTCAAGGCGAACTTTTCGGCTTTCTGCCCATTCCAATTG
This sequence comes from Pyrinomonadaceae bacterium, assembly GCA_040005335.1. Taxonomy (GTDB): domain Bacteria; phylum Acidobacteriota; class Blastocatellia; order Pyrinomonadales; family Pyrinomonadaceae; genus JBBQUS01. Next base: position 1,167 of record JBDTZD010000238.1, read on the forward strand.
TGGTATTAATCCTCGCTTATTTGATTGGTTGGCTCGTTTTGAATTACACGCGTTTCGGTCGGCATGTTTTCGCGGTCGGCGATAACGACGAAGCCGCACGTTTAATGGGTCTCAATATCAACCGCGTGACCATTTTGGTTTATATGATTAGCGGATTGCTGGCGGGAATCGCCGGGGTGATTCTAGCTTCGCGTTTAGGCACGGGTTCGCCGGTTGAGGGACTCGGGCGGGAACTTGACGCAATTGCGGCGGTTGTCGTCGGCGGAACTCTTCTAACGGGCGGCAAAGGCAGTTTGGTTTCAACGCTCTACGGCGCTCTGCTGCTCGGCGTAATCTTCAACATTTTTAATCTCGAAGGACAAATTAGTCCGTGGTGGCAGCTTGTTTTGCGCGGCGCAATTCTGCTGGCGGTCGTCGTTCTGCAAAATCGCTTGACCCGAATTAAATAGTTTTTATGCGTTACAACAATACTGAAATCGAACAATTGACGCACGAAGCTTTACGAGACGGTTTTTGTGTTTTACGAGACCATTTCCGAAAAGAAAAACTTGAGTGTTGGAGCAAAGCATTTGCCCCGCTGCTCAAAGATCATATTGAAAGCCAGGGACATCTGGAGAATCGCGGCTCGGCGCGTTATTACGTGACTTTGCCGTTTGAAGATGTGTTTGCTGACGAAACAATTTTTGCCGATCCGGACATTTTAGAAATTGTGCAAAATTTAGTCGGGCAGGATTTTACAATGGTTCAACTCGCCACCGATACGCCGCTTTTGGGCTCGGATTATCAGGAAATTCACCGCGACGCGCCGCCCCTTTTTCCAGAACTTGATCACGAAACTCCGCCGTTTCAGCTAGCCGTTAATTTCCCGCTGGTTAGTGTAACGAAAGAAAATGGGCCGTTTGAAGTTGCTCGCGGAACGCACTTGCTGACCAAACCGGAAGGTTTGCAGAAAATTGCAGAGGGCACGACCGGCATCGAGCCGATTTTGCTGCAGCTCGGCGATGTAATGATTCGCGATGTTCGCGGTTTGCATCGCGGAACCCCAAACAAAACCGATGTTCCGCGTCCAATGTGTGTCATTGGCTACAGCCGCAAATGGCTTTTTCGACCAGAAGTGTCAATCAATATTCCGAAAAATGTTTGGGGAAAATTGTCGCCGGAATCACAAAAAATGCTGCGCTTTAACCGAATTGTCAAAACGCTTGAAAGTGCTCAGAAAGAAGAAATTTATCAGTCATTTGCTTATTGAAAAGAAAATTACAAAGTAAATTAAAATGAAATCTAATTTCGCTTCAGCTTGTTGTGCGGTATTTTTCCTGCTTTTATCTTGACAAGCCCGTTAGCAATTTACCCGTGATTGATTCAGTTGAGAAAAGAATTGTCGGTTTGTAAAAAGAAAGCAAGAAAATCCAAAACGCTCTAAGTATTGATTTGGCTAGGATTAATGCTTTTTGGGCAAGTGTGTTCAGGCGATAATTTCTTTACTGGTTATTTTAAACAAACTCAAGTTTTCAATTACACAGCCTGATAGCATTTCTTAGCAAACATCGGTTGATTAGCAAAGAGAAATTATTCGTTTGACAGCCTACGCGCGGGCAGAATAGAATTTACCCGATTTTTACAAAGTAAATAAAACCAAATATCAAGCCGAAAATAACTTTGTCACTAATTCAAGTTAAGCCAAGAAACAGTCAAAATTAAAAACTGTAATTTGATTGCGGCGGAGAACGAAAATCATGTCGGAGATTTTAGAAGATTTAGGATCTACTGGAACAGTAATCGGAATCGAGGTTACTAGACTCCTGCTGCGGGCTGCAGTGCTCGAAAACGGTGTGGTCAGGCAGCGCTATCAGATTCCTCTTGAGTATAGCGACCCAATTGAAGCGCGCCTAGCGGCGGTAATTACCGAATTGAAACAAAATCACGGGACAAGCGTCTTCGGAATTGCAGTTTCCGGACTCGTCAATCGTTTAACAAACCGCATTGTTTTATCCACGCAAATTCCTGATTTGGCGGCGATTGATCTAGTTGCGGTGCTGGCCAGTCAAACAGGGACGCGAATTCATCTCGAAAACGACGCTAACGCTGCTGCCTATGGTGAATATATATTGGGGGCGGGGCGCGGCAGCCGCAGTTTGTTTTTTGCCACTATCGGCGCCGGAATTGGCGGCTCTCTTATTTTGGACGGCAAAATCTGGCGCGGTGCAAACGGTTTTGCAGGGGAATTCGGTCACATCGCGATTGACGAAGATGGCAGCAAACTCGAAGCAGTCGCCTCAGCGACCAATATTGTCAGACGGACGAGGGAGCGTCTTCTTCAAGACAGCACTTCTTCGCTTTCGCGCGAGCTAATCGAAAAGGCCGCCACTGTCGAAAGCATTGTTGAGGCTGCTAATAACGGCGATGATTTTGCACAGCTGATGCTCGAACGTACAGGAACGTACATTGGAACGGCAATCGCGAGTGTTATTAACTTACTAAACGTTGAAAAAGTCGTGCTTGGCGGCGAAGTAATGGAAGCCGGAGGCGTGATTTTACAATCAATTACGCGGCGAGCACAAGAACGCTCATTTCAGCCGAGTTTTGAGACGACGAGCATTGCAGCCGCCGAACTGGGAGCCGATGCTGCTGCAATTGGCGTGGCACTGTTGGCTACGAAACTGTCAGGGTGATGTGTGAGATTTTCAGGTGATGTTTTGGTGTTTAGTAAACTTGATTGAAAAGTCAACATTTATCGGTAATTCATGAGGCAAGTTAATCAGTTTGATGAAAAATTCTAATTAAGTGAAAACTTGCACATAAGACATGAAAATAGTAA
>JBDTZD010000353.1:0-3975 GCA_040005335.1 Pyrinomonadaceae bacterium
CTTCGACAGCCGCACGAGTAGCATGCAACGCATCTTCGACGCGGGCTTTCTTTTCTTTCATCTCGGTTTCGGTTGCCGCACCGACTTTGATCACCGCAACGCCGCCAACCAATTTAGCAAGACGTTCCTGCATTTTTTCGCGGTCGTAGTCCGAAGTCGAACCTTCGATTTGGTTGCGAATCATTGTTACGCGACCTTCGATAGCTGAGCCTTCGCCCCCGCCTTCGACAATCGTTGTGTTGTCTTTATCAATCACGATGCGTTTGGCTTTACCCAAATCTTCGATCTTGATGTTTTCAAGCTTGATGCCCAAATCTTCCGAGATGACTTTGCCGCCCGTCAGCGTCGCAATGTCTTCGAGCATCGCTTTGCGGCGATCACCGAAGCCCGGAGCTTTGACGGCTGCAACATTTAAAGTGCCGCGCAGTTTGTTAACAACTAAAGTGGCTAATGCTTCGCCTTCGATATCTTCAGCAACAATCAAAAGTGGTCTGCCCATTTTAGCAACCTGTTCCAAAATCGGAAGAAGGTCACGCATATTGGAAACTTTTTTCTCATTGATCAGAATCAGCGGTTCGTCCAACACAGCTTCCATCCGGTCAGCATCAGTCACGAAATACGGTGACAAATACCCTCGGTCAAACTGCATTCCTTCGACGACTTCAAGCGTGGTATCCATTGTTTTCGATTCTTCGACCGTGATCACGCCGTCTTTGCCCACCTTGTCCATTGCTTGCGCAATCAGAGTTCCGATGGTTTTATCGCCGTTAGCGGAAACGGTGCCGACTTGGGCGATTGAATCGCCCGATACCGGCTGCGCCATATTTTTGATTTCATTGACGACTTCTATCACCGCTTTTTCGATGCCGCGTTTGAGAGCCATCGGATTTGCGCCCGCAGCAACAGTGCGAACGCCTTCTTTGAAAATCGCTTGTGCTAAAACGGTCGCAGTCGTTGTTCCGTCACCGGCGACATCCGAAGTTTTTGAGGCAACTTCGCGCACCATTTGCGCGCCCATGTTTTCGAGCGAATCTCTGAGTTCGATTTCTTTCGCCACGGTTACACCGTCTTTGGTGATGGTTGGCGAACCGAATTTTTTATCAATGACGACGTTGCGACCCTTTGGTCCCAGAGTAACTTTGACAGCATCGGCGAGTTGATTGACGCCGCGCAAAATTGCCGCGCGTGATTCTTCACCATGAATAACTTGTTTAGCCATAATATTCTCCAATAGTAATTAGTAATAGGTTTTCGGTAACTCGCAACTAGCTGTTGGTAATCATGTCTTTAACTGATTGTCAATCACTAACTACTTATTACCTGCTGACTTAGGCAGCTGCGCTGGCGCGTGAGACAATGCCGAGAATTTCCTCTTCGCGCATAATCAACAACTCTTCGCCGTCAATTTTGATTTCCGAACCGCTATATTTGCCAAAAAGCACGCGGTCGCCTTCTTTAACGTCAAGAGTTTGGCGTGAGCCGTCTTCTTTGTATTTTCCAGCACCAGCAGCGATAACTTCGCCCTCTTGCGGTTTTTCTTTGGCGGAATCTGGAATGTAAAGCCCACCACGCATTTCTTCAGTGTTCTCCAGACGACGTACGATAACGCGGTCATGTAAAGGTGTAATTGTTGTAGCCATAATAGTTTATAACTCCTTTCAGTATTTTGCAGAAGATTGATTTAGTTTTGAAATCGCTTATTAGCACTCAAGCCTAGTGAGTGCTAATTTATAGAAAAGTGAAGGATTTGTCAACACCCTCCTTGTCAAGAAAATCTGACAAAGGTTTTAGCAAGTTTTGGATTTAGGGAAATCAGCGAGAGCGACGCGTCAGTAATCGACGAGATATTTTAACGGGAGTTTGAAAAGTCGAAACTTTTTTTGAGAGCGTATTACGGTGAATGCCAAGCGCATTTGCTGTTTTGGAAAGATGATGTTCGTAGCGGTCAAGTGCTTTTTGAATATAAAGCTTTTCAAATTCAGCGCGGGCTTCGTCAAGCAAAATTTGCCCGTCAAGCATTTCGTTAATTAAGATTTCAAGGCGAGCGCGTAATTGCATTTCGATTAATGATTGCGGCTTCCGATTTTTATCTCAAACACGGGGTAAATCGAAAATCACAAAAGTTCTCCTGTCAAGATTCGATAAGCCGACAAATATCTCTCAGTGGTCGCTGCAACAATGTCGGGCGGCAGAGGCGGCGCGGGCAATTGTTTGTCCCATTCTAAAGTTTCGAGATAATCGCGGACGAACTGTTTGTCGAATGAGGCTTGCGCTCCACGCGCTTTGTAAGCATCTGCAGACCAAAACCGTGATGAATCCGGTGTCAAAACTTCATCTACCAAAATGATTCGGCCGTCTTTGTTTGTGCCAAACTCAAATTTAGTATCTGCTAAAATAATGCCGCGTGAGGCTGCGAAATTGGCTGCGAAGTCATATATTTTGAGTGACAGATTTTTTAACTGAGCGGTCGCCCCAACACCAATAATTTTAGACATTTCGGCTTCACTAATATTTTCATCGTGTCCGGCAGCAGCTTTGGTAGCGGGTGTGAAAAGGTTTTCGGGTAGTTTCTGCGACTCGCGGATATTTTCCGGCAATTTATATCCGCAAACTTCTCCCGTTTGTAAATAATCTTTCCAACCGGAACCGCTTAAAAATCCACGTACGACGCACTCAACCGGAAATACTTTGGTTTTTTTGACAAACATTGAACGCGCGCGCAAAATGTCTCCGTGCTTTTGGACAATTTCGGGCATTTCATTAACATCGGTTGTCACTAAATGATGTAAAACACCGATTTCCCCCAATTTTCCAAACCAAAATTTTGAAATGGCAGTTAAAACTTCGCCTTTGCGCGGAATTGCGGTTGGCAAAATGCAGTCAAAGGCTGAAAGACGGTCAGTCGCCACAATTAACAAATGATCTTCGTCAACTTCGTAAACGTCGCGCACTTTGCCGCGAGCGTAAAGCCGCAAATCAGAAAAACTTGTTTCGGTGATAATCATCACAAGTGAATCGTGAATCGTGAATCGGATATCGCGGGAAAATGATTTCTATTCCCGATTTACAATTTACGATTTACTTTGAAAAGCTTGCTGCAAACGAACAATCTGCTGTGCATGATTGTGAGCGTGTGCCGCATAAATCTTAAGCCAGGTTTCGACCGTGTAGCGTCCGTGTTCATTGTGCCAGCCTTCGCGCTGCCAATCTTCCTCGTTCAACCGTTCAAGTAATTGCAAACTCGTGGCTCTCGCTCCGCGAAAAGCCTCTAGGGCTGGCGCAATATCACGCTCGTTGTAATACATCTTAGCGGCATATGCGTCTTGGTCATAGCCATAAATTATCGGAAAATCTTCTGTTAAAAGATTACGCAAACGCAAAGCACTTGTCATTTCGCTATCCGCCAGATGTTGAACAATTTCGGCGGCGCTCCATTTTCCTTCAAACAATCTAGCCGTCAACATTTCCGGCGTAAAGCCGCCGAGCGCATTTCGTACTTCTTCAAAACCCGCTGCGTATCGTTGAATTAAACCATTCCGTTCTGTAGTGTTCATACTTTTGATGTAAAATTTTCAGAGAGCTGCTTGCGTTAGTCTTACTGCGAAATAGTTTGCACGTCAACCAACGAGCAAATTTTCGCGTGACAAATTTATTTTTTAGTTACATAATTGCATTTAATTTGGGCAAACTCATCGCCCACCTTCGCCTCTAACCTTGTTGCTTGATGAGCAAAAACCATCAACGCATCACGTACGTAACTTGTACATAAAGTTGGAGTAATTTTAATGCCTCTTCCTCGACTTTTTTTGATAATGACAAAAAAAACATTGCTTTTAGCAACTGGATTTGCCACGCTAAATAACACTGTTTTCGCTCAAATGACGAGTATAGCTACACACTCTTCTAATCTCTCAACGCAAGGCGAATTTGCGATTTGGTACGTTGTATTTCTCATCCTTGGTGCGACTTTCTGTG
>JBDTZD010000278.1:0-13426 GCA_040005335.1 Pyrinomonadaceae bacterium
CATATTCAACTTTTGCCTTTTGCATATGCTGCAAATGCAAGCGATCAGCTTCTTCTGGTGTCCGCGCTTTCGGTTCGTTTGGGAAACGCTCATTGGCGCGCGAGAATGAACCAATGTTCCACAAACCGTCGCCGGGGTCTTTATGTCCATAGTAATTCGGTTCTACAAACTTGCCATCAGGAGTCCTGTTTCCCTCAGCATTACCAATTACAATTGCGGCTAGTGCACTTGAGCCTTTATCCGGCGAAAGAAATTCGTCAATGTTAATTCTCCCGGCACTCACTCCGTTTGTTGTCGCTGGAGCTTGTGTTGTCGGTTTTGTTTGCGCCGGAGTTTGTGGTGCTGTCGGCGTTTTGGTTGTGGGTGTTCCGGTCGGGTGTTTTGTACCAGGAACTTGCGTCGTTGGTTGATGCGGTTGATGTGTCGGCACGTTAGCTTTTACCGGAATATTCAATTTTTGACCGGGAAAGATTAAATTCTGTTTGGCTATCTTGCCCGCATTCGCTCGCAAAATGTCGCCCACCGTCGTGTGATACTTTTTCGCAATCTCTGACAAATTATCTCCCGCTTTGACCGTATATGAAACTGTTTTCTCGCCGCTTGATAATCTTAAATGCTGCCCGGCATAAATTCGATTCGGATTCTTCACCTGCGGATTGTCTCGCAAAATTGTTTGTTGTGTGATTCCGCGTTTTTCGGCGATGCGAGATAGTTTGTCGCCGGGTTTAACAACATAATCTTCGCTCCCCGTTTGAGTTTGCTGAGTTTCGGTTTGAGTTTGGACAGTAGTTTTAGTGTTTTGTCCATCGTCGCTGACGGGTTCGCTTGGATTAAATAAACTTTCGAGAAAGTTTGCAGCGGTAATTATTAACGACATTTTGCGCTCCTGTTAGTTTAGTGAGAATTTTTCACTATTTAACATTGATTATTTGCGCTTGGCAAGAAATGTTTCTTGTTTTGCAAAAAAGGCGAAAGAATCTTGAATTGGGTGTTTTTGGATACGAAAAAGCGACTCGAAAGTTGACCTAACCGTTTAATTTCGAGGTGCTTATTGTTCCAGCAGGGTAGTTTTTTCGTTGAGCGAAATTTTCTGGAATTTTAAATTTGCGTTTTTTGAAGAAAATCTTTGACGCAGATAAATTCAGCGGCAATCTCTGAAACTATTTGCGAGATATTTTCTACATTTTCCTTTCGGCATTTGGCTTCTAACTCAGCACACAGATCATACAGCCGGTTCGCTCCAAAAGTTCCGCAGCTGCCCTTCATCCGGTGCGCCAGTAAAGCAATTTCCCGCCACTTGCCTTCATTGGTTAAAGCCTGCAAACTTTGGACGTTTTTAGTTGCGTCACTTAAAAACAAGTCAAGCAATTCGTCTAAAAATTTAGGATTATCAGCTACTAAATTAGAAAAGCTACTGAGAACATTTAAGTCAATCGGCGATGAATCGAATTGATTTTCATTAAATAATTTCTGGTCAGCTTTTTTAGTAACGGATTGGTTTTCGTGACTTTGATTCCAACGGCTTAAAATTTTCTCAAGCTCCGCTAGGTTAATCGGTTTTGACAGGTAATCGTCCATTCCAGCCGCATAACAGCGTTCACGGTCACCGGTCATGGCATTGGCTGTAGTTGCCACAATTGGTGTGTGTCCCAAAATTTTGCCTTGCGCCTCATCCGCGCGAATTGCAGCTGTCGTTTCAAAACCATCTAAATCAGGCATTTGGCAGTCCATCAAAACACAGTCATAGTGATTAGCGTAAAGGGCTGCCAGAGCTTCGCGCCCGTTGGCGGCACATTCAACCTCGTAGCCTAATTTATGTAAATAGCTAACGGCGACTTTGGTATTGATAAAGTCATCTTCGACCAGCAAAATTAAACCCTTAGAGGCGGATTGCGAAATCTCAAAATCTCCTGCGGCGGCTAAGCTGGTGTCATCACAAGTTTTTAGTTTCTCAAAAGTTGGCGTTTGACTTGTAGATTTACCAATTCGAGCCGTGAACCAAAATGTCGCGCCATTACCCAACTGACTTTCGACTCCAATTTCACCGCTCATCCTTTCGACCAGCTGACGACAAATTGCAAGTCCCAATCCGGTTCCGCCAAACCGCCGCGTCGTCGAAACGTCTGCTTGGACAAACGGTTCAAACATTTTTGATTGCGTATCGGGGTCTATTCCAATCCCGGTATCTGTCACGGAAAACCTTAAAACCGCTTGGTCAACGGTTTCTTCGCTCAAACTAACGGTGACGGAAACCTTTCCTCCAGTAGTAAATTTGAGAGCGTTGCTAATTAAATTAAGCAAAACCTGGCGCAGCCGATTCGGATCGCCGACCAAGTTGTTAGGAACAGTCGCTTCGATATCCACGGAGAGCTCATTCTTTTTGGAGCGAGTTTCTTCAGCCAGTAAACTAACCAAGTCCTCGATTATTTGTGACAAATTGAAATTTATCATTTCAAATTGGAGCTTTCCGGCTTCGATTTTTGAAATGTCGAGAATGTCATTGATAACAGATAAAAGTGAGTTGGCACTGGTCCTGATTGTTTCGGCAAAATCGCGCTGTTGTGCGGTCAGCGAGGTATCAAGCAATAAATCGGTCATCCCGATCACGCCGCTCATCGGAGTCCGAATTTCGTGACTGACGTTTGCCAGAAAAGCAGATTTGAATCTGTCTGATTCGAGCGCAGCGTCACGCGCCTTGCACAAAGCGGCGGCAGCATGTTTGCTTTCGGTTAACAGCGCTAGCAGTTCGGCTTCGGAGCTACGCGTCTCATTTTCATTTTTTTTATATTGGCTGACTTTGCAGCGCAACTCGATTTGCGTCATCACGCTGCGGGCAATGGTTTTGAGCGAGTGTTGCTGCTCTGAGGTAATTTGACGCGGGCGGTTATCAATCACGCAGAGTGCGCCGATTGCGTACCCTTGTTCATTGATCAGCGGGGCGCCGGCATAAAAACGAATCTGCGGTTCCCCAATGACCATCGAGTTTTGAGCAAAGCGACTGTCTTTAGTCGCGTCCGGTACAATTAATAAACTGTTTCCTTCGATGGTGTGAGAACAAAAAGAAAAATCGTGCGAAGTCTCAAACGCTTTCAACCCTATTTTAGATTTAAACCATTGTCTCTCTGAATCAATTAGACTAATGAGGGCAATCGGAGTTTGACAGATTTGCGAGGCGAGCAGAGTTAGATCATCAAATTCCGGTTCGGGCAGGGTCTCGAGAATTTCATATTGACTAAGCGCGGCAAGCCTGGCGGTTTCAGAAGTGAATGGAGGGTAGTTCATCTTTCATTTTTTCGGATTCCAAAATTAAATAGAATTCTAATTTAGATAAGGAAACTGAATTGTTTTGAGGCGACTGGATGCGGAAGAAGTAACCTACGTAAAACAATATACTTATCGCAAAAAAATGTAAAATAGTCAAATAAATTTAATTGCTATCAACCAACTTGCAGTAAACAGGCTGGACAAACACGACGTTCTTCGCGCATCAATAGACCGATAAAAAAAAGTGGAAAGCAAAAGATCAGCATTAATACAAAGACAATCCAGCCGCCGTCTGAAATCTTTTTCTGGACAACAGGTGGTGCGTTAATCCCGCAGCGCGGACAACGGTAACCCCTCAAATGTTGAGGCATGATTGACGAATTTGATGCTTGAGCAAATGGCGGCGGCTGATAATTGGCGGGAGCCAGCGGTTCAACTTTCTGGGGTTCCTGTAAGTTTCCGCCGTTTGCAACATTGTGTAGGGGCGAACTTGGACTTGCCCAACCGTAGGGTTTTGGTGGTTGAGGAGGCGCATTCGTTTGCTTGCTTGGCTGCAAGAGCGGCGCGCCGCAGTGTCGGCAGTAATTTTGCCCGCTATCATTTGATTGTCTGCAGTTTTGACAAAACATTTAAAATTTTACAGATTCGCCGGTTTTAACAGCTTTGTAACAAGCTTCAACCAATTCGACTGATTTATAACCGTCAAACGCAGTAACGGGGGGTTCTGTTTGGTTAATAATCGCATCGAGAAAGGCAGCGTCCTCTTGCGCATAACCCCAGCGTTCTTCCTTTTGCGCGAGATGATACGAAAAATGCTCTGAGTTTGGAGCAGTTCCGCGATTATCCAAAATGTTTTCCATTTCCTGGGTTAAAATTGTTCGATGTTCACAAAAAACTTCGACCCGCTCAAACGGAAAGTTCCAACTAGCATCCGCCGCCGAACAGAAAGTCGCGTGAAGTCCGCTCTTAAATTTAAGCAGCACACTAAAATTATCAATTTCGTCGTAAGTGCGCTGCGACCCGACAGCAATCATTTCCGAAATTTCGCCAAATTGAAAGCGCATCATGTCAAACATATGAATCGTTGTTTCGTATAAAAATCCGCCGGTGACTGAAACATCGCTCGTCCATTCGGGGTTTTGCAGTTCGCCCCGGTTCATCTTTATATGAGCCGAATGCGGTTTATCTTCGCTTAACAATTCTTTCAATTTTTGATAGACGGGCGCGTAGCGGCGATTATGACCAACCTGGAAAACAGCTTTGGAATCATTCGCGGCTTTCAAAACTCTGCTTGCATCTGCCAAATTCGTCGCCATCGGCTTTTCACAAAGAACGTGCTTTCCGGCTTTGGCAGCCGCAATCGCCAGTTCAACATGACGAGTGTTCGGTGTCGTAACGACAATTGCGTCTGAGTTGTCAAAAACCTGCTCGGCATTTTCCATGGTTCGCGCTCCGGTCAGGCGCGCAACTCGCTGCATTCGCTCCGGGCGAATATCATACAAAGCCGCTACCTGACAGCGCTCATCGCGCGCAAAAATCCCAGCGTGCGTCCCGCCCATGTAGCCCGTTCCGACAATGCCAATTTTAATTTTATCCATAAGTTACTCCACAGGTGAGCACAGATAAACACAGATTTTTACTGAATAAATTATCTGTGTTTATCTGTGCTCACCTGTGGATAATTTAAATCAATCCTAAAACTTCAATGGTTGCCGCTCTAGCTTCCAGCGCGACTTCAAAAGGGTCGCGTTCCCAATATTCTGGGCGGAAGATTTCAACACTGACAGTGCGGTCGTAACCTATTTTGTCGAGTTCGTTTTTAATTTCACGGAGCGGCAGAATCCCTTCTCCGGGAAACAGGCGATGAGCATCGGTCAATTTCTCTTTGGGTACATCTTCCGCATCGTTAATGTGAAAGATGCAAATGCTTTCCGCTCTTACGTCCGAAATTGATTCAAGCGTAGAATTTCCGGCGTAAAAATGAAAACTGTCAATGACTAAACCAACGTTTGAACGATTGGTTTGTTCGACTATTTCGTTGCACAGTTCCAGTGTTTGAACGCTGCAGTCAGGCTGCCCCAAAAACTCAAAGGCGAGCGCGACGTTATGCCGCGCGGCAATTTCACCGAGTTCATTTAAGACGCTAACAGACTCGCTGATAATCTCTTCGCGGCTGGCATTTTCGGGTAATTTACCCGGTACGACAACGACAAAAGGGCAATCAATTTGCTCGGCAACCTGGCATAATTCTTCGCATTCATTTTTAATTTGAGCGTAATCTTCCGCGCTGCGAAAAGTGACGTGTTCGATGGAATTGATGCTCCATGGTTCTAACCGAGCATCTTCAAGCAGTCTTTTCAAATGGCTGACGGTGCTGGTTTTCAAAAATTTGCGGAGCTTCGCCGCCCAGATTTCAATGCAGTCGTATCCTGCGTCGCGCGCCGCTAAAATATCGGTAATCAAATCGGCGTGCATCGTCGTCGCGCCGTTTAAAGCAATTTTCATGAAAGTTAGACCTCAACAATTTGAGTTAAATACAGGTCAATAATTTTGACAGTCTATCACGATAAAAGACAAAATCGGTTGACGAATCCGGCAACCTCCGATTTCCTAATCCGACAGTTTATTTACTCTTCCTTTTTAACTAAATTTTGCGGCGGATCGTTGACTCTAAAAACAAGATCGGTTTTGATGGCATTGACATGGGTGGTGACTAGATTTACTTGATCCTCAAAGAAATCGTTCAAAATACTATTTTCAAGCGTCGCTCCATCAAAACCTTCTGGCATCGAAGTTTCAACGTAAATAAGAGTCACGTCATTTTCAGTCTCTAAGCCGATCCAGCGTAATTTTTTGGTTTCTCCGCTTTTGTTTTTGATTACAAATCTTGCGGCTAAATAGCTCAAAACAAGCTCGTCAATTTTGGGAGTTTTATCGAGATGAATCTGCTGTTTGCCGCCGCCTCTTTGCTTCAAAGCATCTTCGATATCGTTAGTAAAAACCTGAATAGTGATTTCTGCCAGCTTTTCACCGCCGTTGTAATCCATTCTTGTCAAACTGGTGTGATAACGATGCGCCGACGCCGTGAAAGGAAGCAAAAATAATAAAAGTAAAACCAATTTCTTCATCTACTCATTACTCTGAATGATGAAGAACGAGCAAGGCAATTAAAAATTCAAAATGTAAAATGCAAAATTAGACTTCCAAAGCCATTTTTAATTTTTAATTTTTAATTACCTCTCTCATCCTTTAATTTGCCCGCGAACCGGAAAACGGCACTGTTCCTTGTGGCGCTGTAACTGAACCGGAAATATTGTTGCCCGTTTGCTGTCCGTCAACTGAAATATCAAGATTTTGCCCGCCAAAGTTGATTGGAGCTTTAATCGTGAAACCTTCGGGAGTGACTGTCCCGTTTGAAATCTGCGTCGTTCCGCTCGGTCCCTCAAGCGTTCCGGTTATTGAATTGCCGGTTTGAGTGAGGACGAGCGTGAGCGGAAAAGATTGTCCCGGAGCTTCGATGTTAATAATCCAACGTCCCGTTAAATTAGTGGCTGCCATTCCCCCGTTTCCTGGCTGCTGACCGACTCCGGTTGCAGGTTGTCCCGAATCAATCGCCGCTTTTTGCTGTTGTGATTGCCGCATCGGGTTTGGCAGCTGACTGGGTTGTTGCTGCAAAGATTTAAAAACCTGAAAACGCGAAGGAATGGGGCGTCGCGGAAAAAAATTGTTGGACAAATCAGCATCCGCCGTTTCCAGATTCGGATCAAGCGTAATTGATTTGGCTTCTTTCTTGACCGCCACGAGTTTCGAGGCGTTAAAATTATTATAACGCCAGATTTCAACCGGAACGCGAACCTCCTCGCTTGTTCCGTCCACATATTCCATTTTCAAAATTATCGGCATCACCAGACCACCGACGTTTTTAAAATCAATAATGTAAAAATAGAAATTGCCGCCCAGCAATTGTTTTTCTTTTTCAGAAAGCGTTGAAAGAAATTGCTGATACGCGGCGCGATCCGATTCTGTGACGGCGAGCGGATCGTAAGTGTTATAAAAATCTTTTAAACTCGGAATTTGGTCAACCCGTTTCGGGAGCGATTCGTTACGCTGTTGTGACAGGGTTTTTGGCGCGGCATCACGCTCTTTGCGCTCGATCCCTTTTTCGATTTCCGGGTTTTTGGTGTCAATTTGGAAAAGCCGGACGTTATCAATCGAAATATCAACGTGGTCGGTCGTGTAAAACCAGCCGCGCCAGAACCAGTCGAGATCAACGCCGGAAGCGTCTTCCATCGTGCGGAAAAAGTCTGCGGGTTGCGGGCGTTTAAATTTCCAGCGTTGCGCGTAAGTTTTAAAAGAGTAATCAAATAGTTCGCGTCCCATCACGGTTTCCCGCAAGATGTTAAGCGCTGTAGCAGGTTTGCCGTAAGCGTTGTTACCAAACTGCAAAACCGAGTCTGAATTAGTCATAATCGGGACTTGATTTTCGCTCAACATATAATCGGCAATGTTTTTCGGCTCGCCGCGTCGGGATGGATAATTCTTCTCCCACTCCTGTTCGCTTAAATATTGCAGGAACGAATTTAACCCCTCGTCCATCCAAGTCCATTGGCGCTCATCGGAATTAACGATCATCGGAAAATAATTATGTCCTACCTCATGAATGACAACCGAAATCAAACCGTATTTTGTATTGGCGGAATAAGTACCGTCAGCGTCGGGGCGTGGCCCGTTAAAACAGATCATCGGATATTCCATTCCGCCAATCGGACCATTGATGCTCTGCGCGACTGGATACGGATAATCAAAGGAGTAGCGCGAATAAACGTTTAAAGTGTGAATAATGGCTTGGGTCGAATATTTTTCCCAGAGCGGATTCCCCTCTTTTGGATAGAAGGACATTGCCATCACTTGGTTACCGCCGACATTGTGACCTTGCGCGTCCCAGATAAATTTGCGTGACGAAGCAAAGCCAAAATCGCGGACGTTTGTTGCCTTAAACTCCCAAGTTTTTTTGCCCACAGGTTTTGATTTTTCGTTTGCCGTCGCTTCTTCCTGCGTCACAATTTTCATGGGTTCAGCCGCAGTTCTGGCTTGCGCGAGACGTTGACGCTGAGCGGCAGTTAAAACCGTGTTTGGATTTTGCAGAACGCCGGTGGCTGAAACAACATGATCGTTTGGCACTGTGATGCTAACCGTATAATCGCCAAATTCGAGCGTAAATTCGCCTGAGCCCAGAAATTGTTTGTGCTGCCAGCCGTAGGTATCATGATATGCCGCCATGCGGGGAAACCACTGCGCAATTTCGTAAATGTTGTTGCCGTCACCGGGAAAGTTTTCGTAACCGGTGCGCCCGCCGAAAATTCGAGCGTTGTTAATGTTGTAATTCCAAGCAATCTGAAAAGTAAAAGTGCCGCCGTTGCCTGTCGCCGCGATTGGAACGAGCGGAGTGGGTAGATCAATCCGCATCATTGTATTCACAATTGTATATTTGAGCGGACTGCCTTTGGCGTCGGTGACGGCGGTAATATTTTCTCGTCCGTCATATTCGCGGGCGACGATATTGCCGATGTTATTAAGATTGACGCTTTTCAGCTCCGGGGCGGTTTGCGTGCGCTGCGTCAAGGAATCTTTGGCAAAAATATTTTGGTCAAGCTGGAGCCAAATATAAGAGAGCGTGTCGGGCGAATAATTTTTATAAACGACGGTTTCTTTGCCGACAATGCGCTGATTGATATCGTCAAGTTCGACATCAATATTATAATCGGCGCGGTTTTGCCAATAACGATTTCCGGGAGCGCCGGAAGCCGTCCGCTGCTCGTTGGCAGTCGGCAAAAGATCTTCTTCCATTTGACGAAACTTATCACTCGGTTTTGATTTTGATTGAGGGAAAACAGTGAAAACGGAAAGCATTGCAATAGCTGCAACGCACAAAATTTGACGCACAAGCATCTTGAAATTTCTCCTTGATGATATGAACAACTAAAAAACTTCCAGCCTCTTACGGGCTGCGATAAAATAATGTTTCGATATTAACTGAAAGCGCGAGAAATGATAACTGTTGACGGGTGTTTTTGTGATTTTCAGAATAGTAAACCATTGATAATTTCTTTAGTTTTATCATTGATCCTGTGCCTGCTTATCTGACTTACATATATTCCTGACGTCTTCAGATAAGAAAGTCCATAACATATATCCTGTCAACCCAATTACCAAAATGTGTAAAATTGTTAATTCACTATTAGCCACAGCCTGCGCAAATTCTAAAATGTTAAGAGCAATAATTACGAAACCTAATTTTCTAGCCCATTCTTTATATTTGAGTAAGCCTATTCCAAAACCGATAGCGACGCTCGCCATAATTAGCCCATAAAGAGGCTTAAAACCGGACATTGCTGTTGCGCGCGAGAAATGCTGATATTGATCAGCATAGAAATTGCATTGGCTCACAAGCTGCTGAAAGTAAGTAGCATCGGCATCTAAAACAGAACTTTCATAACTTTTCCCCATCACCAGAAAATATTGCGATGTCACAAATATAATTGTGGCTAACAAACCGCAACCCATGAAAAGATGAATGAAAGCTATTATTTTAAGATGTATTTTCACATTTTAATTCTCACGTGTTTTTGGATAATCTTTAAAAAGAGACACAGATTATTTCCACCGCTTCCAAAATGTATGACTCACCCCCTCCAATGCAGTCATCATCTGGTTGATTGTAACTTCCATTTCTTTGCTCGCAACTCCTTAAATTCAAATATCTTGACTCTACAATATTATCGCCGCCGGAATGAAACTGTTTCTTTGAAAATTGGACATTAGAGGTTTTAGTTTTAGAATCAAAGGCGATGGCAAAACAAAAATATCGTTTAGAGACGGTTTTGGAAATCCGCGAAAAGGTGAAAAAGGAGGCGGTGCAGTTTGTCGCTCTGAGGCGCGGGCAGCTTGCCGCCGAAGAGGAAGAACTTGAAAGATGTCATCAAGCAGTTCAAATTAATCTGCGAAAACAACGCGAGCAGCAAGATTCGATGTTTACTGAAATAAATCGAGGGACTGAAGTTCGCCATGCCATAGTTTTCCGCACGCATCTAAGCGATTTGCGCGATATCGAACTTGATTTACGGGCAAAAGTAGTTGAACAAGAAAAAGCGGTTCAAAAAGCTGAAGCAGAGCTTGAAAAGTCTCTCGAATTACTCGCTGAAGCTACTAAAGAAGTTAAAGTTATTGAAAAGCACAAAGAAACCTGGCGCACCAATACCAAGCTTGAAGCTGATCGCAAAGAACAAAAACTCAACGACGAAATCGGCGCTATTCTCTATACTCCAAAAAATAAAAGCTAAATTTAACCTTCAAAACTGTGCATCAATCGAATAGGCTATGGAGCGCGGACATCCTGTTCGCGAATTTGCATCAGCAAATTAATGACCGTTGTTGTGATCACAAACGGCGGAATTAAAGTGGACTTATGGTTTATTAAACAATCGAAAAGTCAAAACAATATTATTCATAGTAAATTTTTTCGATAACGTCTTTATATTTTTCATTAACAATACGTCGTTTGACTTTGAGCGTGGGTGTTAATTCACCGCCTTCAATCGTCAATTCGTGTTCGAGAAGAGCTATCTTTTTCACCTTTTCGTAATTTGATAAATTCGGCGTCAACTCGTCAACTTGCCGCTCAAACAAATCAATAATTTGCGGATGTCGGCAAAATTCGGCATTCGATTTGATATCTATTTTTTTTGATTTGGCATAAGTTTTGAGCTGCTCAAAATTCGGAACAATTAACGCCGCAGGAAAGTTGTGTTCGTTGCCGATTAAAACTATTTGGTTGACAAAGCGCGAGGCTGCAATCATGCCTTCAATCGGAGCGGGAGCAATATATTTGCCGCCCGATGTTTTGAAAAGCTCTTTCTTGCGGTCAGTGATAATTAAAAACCCATCTGCGTCAAAACGACCGATATCGCCTGTTTTGAAAAAATCGTCTGCGGTAAAAGCATCCTTTGTAGCTTCCGGTTTATTAAAATATCCCTGCATTACGTTTGCGCCGCGCACTTCGATTTCACCGTCGTCGGCAATCCTGACTTCGACTTCGCGAATCGGTTTACCAACAGTTCCAACGCGGCTTACCTGTGGGTTATTTGAAGTGATGACGGGCGAGGTTTCGGTCATCCCGTACCCTTGCACAATCATGATGTCGGCGCCAGTGAAAATATAAGCTATTTCATCTGACAAGGCGGCTCCTCCCGAAATGCAGTAGCGCAATCGTCCGCCGAAAACAGAGCGCATTTTCGAGAAAATCAGAAAATCTGCAATGCTGTGTTTGACTGCTAACCACCACGAGACTTTTTCGTCTTTTGTGGTTTTGCGAGCGTGTTCTTTGGCTATTTCAATTGCCCACTCAAAAACTTTAGTTTTCAGGCCGCCGCCTTTTTCAGCAGCGTCTTTAGCGCGGGCATAAACTTTCTCAAAAATACGCGGTACACCGACGAAAATCGTCGGGCGCACTTCGCGCAGGTTTTCTACCGCTTTATCAATTGATTCGGCGAAGTGAACTGCCATTGAGTTCCAAATGTACAAATACATCCCGGTTCGCTCAAAAATGTGCGAAAGCGGCAAGACGGAAAGCGGAGTATCCTTATTGGAAAAATTGTAAAGTTCACCCGTATCCAGAACGTTCGAAACTAAATTCCGATGCGAGAGCATCACCCCTTTAGGTTCGCCCGTCGTCCCGGAAGTGTATATCAACGTGGCGACGTCGTGCGGGCGAACGGCTGCGGTCAACTCTTTAATTATGTCGGGTTGGTTTTTTTTTAACTCCTGGCCAGATTTCTCAAGTTCAGCGAGCGAGACGGCGTTTTCGGAGGTAATTCCCGCTGCGTCAAAAAAAATTAGTTTCTTAAGATTTGCTAAAAACGGCGTGATTGTTTGTAAATGTTCAAAACAGCTTTTGTTTTGAATTAATAAAATCTGTGAACCGGAATCATTGAGAATATATTCAATTTGATGTGCGTTCAGCGTTGTGTAAATCGGGACATTGACTATTCCGGCAAATTGACAACCAGCATCGGAGAGCGTCCATTCGGGGCAATTTGCCGACATTAGAGCGACTCTATCGCCTCGTCTGACGCCCAATGCATTAAGCCCGAGCGCAATATTTTCGGCGCGAGAAATCATCTCGTCCGAAGATATCGACTGCCAAACGCCAGCCTGTTTGTAATTGAGAGCATCAGTTCGTTTTTTTTCTTTCGCCGCTTGATAAAAAAGCGCGACCAGAGTCGTCGGTTCGTCCGCAAAAAGCGGTTGACGTTTGATGATTTTATTTTGGAAAACGGTTTCAAGCTGCATTCTTTGCAATTTACTTTGACAGATTTAGATCGGCAACAATTTTTCGCAACATCTGGCGGCTGTTTTGGGTGACCGGAACCAGCGGCAAGCGGAGGATTTCTTCTAAAAGATTCATTTCCTTCATCACAAATTTAAGCGGCGCGGGGCTGGATTCGATAAAATTGGCTTCGACGAGCGGGAAAATACGGTAATGAATTTCGCGGGCTTTGACAAAATCGCCGGTCAAAGCTGCTTCCGTCAGTTCGCACATCAGTTCTGGTATTTCATTGGAAGCGACGGAAACAAGGCCATCGGCACCGAGCGCGATTAGAGGAATTGTCGAAGCGTCGTCGCCGGAAAAGACGGCGAAATCTGGCTGTTTGCCGCGAATAATTTCCATTACTTGCGGAAAATTACCGCTTGCTTCTTTAGTTGCCACGATGTTTTCGCAATCACCAGCCAACCGCAAAGTCGTTTCGGCTGAAATATTCGAGCATGTTCTGCCTGGCACATTGTAAAGCATGATTGGGAAATCAGGAACGGCGTCAGCGATAGCTTTGAAATGCTGGTACAAACCTTCCTGCGTCGGTTTGTTATAATACGGAGCGACAACAAGAGCCATATCTGCGCCGGCAAGTTTTGCCTTCCGGGTAAACTCCACAGTCGCCGCCGTGTTGTTGCCGCCCGTTCCAGCGATGACATGCGGAATGAGTTTGCTAACTTCCGAGACGGCGTTTTCAGTTTGCAACTGATCCGAGATTTCCGAGATAAATTCGACGTTTTCGATTCTCGTCGCCGAACCTTTGGTGTTAGCGACTTCGACTGTCAATTGAAT
>JBDTZD010000204.1:0-3944 GCA_040005335.1 Pyrinomonadaceae bacterium
CCTTCGTACACATCTTTTTTGCTTAACCCGTCTTTTTTGAGTTTTCGCGTAAAAGTTCGCAAATAACCGTCGGCGGTAGAAATTAGGCGGCGAACTGGTTGTTCCGGTGGCGCCTTGAAAAAGGTGATGTGAAAGGTTTCGCGTCCATTATTTGGCGAGTGCGGCGAGAAATAATAATTCGAGACGCAGCAGCGTTTGCCTTCAGTTTTGACTTCGTTAACCGAATGCCATGACAGCTCATTGGTTTCCATTAGCACGAGACGGTTAAAAGCGCTGTGAATTTCGACGCGGTTTTTGACCTTCTCATCCCACAATTCGAGATTGCCGCCATTTTCCACCGCCCAATCGGGTGTCACGTAATACAACAAATTCAAAACGCGATAGTTTTTTCGCTCGCCATCGTGCGAGTTGTCAATGTGCGGATTTAAGAATTGCTCGCGAGCCATTGCGCTTAAGCCACCGGCGTAAAAATGCGGATCGCCAATCATATCCTTGACGCCTGTAATTTTCTCGACGGCTTTGATAACGGCCGGAGCTTGCAGGGCGAGGCTGATGTCGGCGAGCAGAGGATTAAATTTATCAAAGGCTTTGGAAGTATATTTTTGCTCTCGAAAACTTGCCATTAAACGCATTTCTTCGAGCGGCGGAAACGCTTCGTAAATTTGTCGGGCAACGGCTTCCGGCAGCAGATTATCAATGGCGGCATGGCGAGTCTTGGCCGCACCCTTCGGCGTATTAAACTTTTCGCGCAAAGTGTCGGCATCGTTTTCCAGCCTGTCAACAATAATCTTTGTTAATTCGTTTCTCGTTATCATATAAACCTCGATCAATGCAAAAGATTTTCCGTTAAGAATATGCGATATTTGAACACAGCCAGTCATGGTTTTCAATCATCAAGGATATTTTGTATTAACAGCGAATTATGTTTTGATTGATGCGCATAATTAAAAATTCTCTTTCCAATATTTATAATGCAAGCAGGTGTTCGGCGAAGTTATCGTTTTTATGATTTGATTTTGGGCGCGTTTGTCTGCGTCCTGCTTTGCTCAAATTTAATCGGCGTTCAAAAAGTGACGACGATTAATCTGTTTGGGCTGACTGATTTTACGTTTGGCGCGGGCGTTTTGTTTTTTCCGATTAGTTATCTGTTTGGCGATGTTTTAACCGAAGTTTACGGTTATGCGCGTTCACGGCGCGTGATTTGGGCTGGCTTTGGAGCTTTGATTTTTGCGTCGTTGATGTCTTGGGTGGTCGTCAACCTGCCAGTAGCTAAAACAATGAATCCGGCGCAGCAAGTAGCGCTCGAACAAATCTTCGGACAAACTCCGCGAATTGTTGCGGCTTCGCTCATCGCATTTTTTGCAGGCGAATTTGCCAATTCGTTTGTCCTTGCGAAAATGAAAATTTTCAATCAAGGCAAACGTTTGTGGATGAGAACAATCGGTTCGACTTTCGCTGGCGAAGCCGTTGATTCGTTAATTTTTTACCCGATTGCGTTTCTCGGCATCTGGTCAACCGAACAAGTCATTTCCGTAATGTGGAGCAATTATTTGTTAAAAGTAGCGTGGGAAGTTTTGGCGACGCCGCTCACTTACAAAGTCGTTAATTTCTTAAAGCGGGTTGAACACGAAGATTATTACGACCGCGAAACAAACTTTAATCCATTTACATTGGAAACATAGAGATAAAAGGCGCTAAATATTTAGCGCCTTTTATCTCTGCGTCGGCTTCAAAGTTGTTTACATAGCAGGTGGATTACCGAGCCATTTTGGATTTTGTGCCGTGCTATCAAATTTAACTTCAGTTTTAAACAATTCGTATTTACCGTTTTTAGCAACATCGGCAGTTTTAGCGAGCAGAGCTGAAACTGCCGCCTTTTCCATCGGTTTGAAAGTGCGTACGGCTTCAATCGCCTGATCAAGAATCTCCATTTTTTCGCAGCCCGTGATTACAACTGAAGTCGGCAAATTGAGAGCGTAATGTAAGCATTCAATCGGCGTCACAACTTTGCTTTTTAAAATCTCGCCGTCGCCCATTGATTTCATTCCCAAAACGCCAATCCCGCTTTCGACTAACTTGGGCAAAACCTGCTTTTCAAACGAGCGGAAATGCGCGTCCATTACATTTAAAGGCATTTGCACTGCGTCAAACTTGAAATTATGCGCGGCGGCAGTTTCGAGCATTCTTAAATGCACGGACGGGTCTTTGTGTCCGGTAAAACCGATAAATCGCAGTTTTCCCGCTTTTTTGGCTTCCATCACGGCTTCAAAAGCGCCCCCCTCGGCAAAGATGCGGTCGGGGTCTTCGAGTCGAATAATTTCATGAAACTGCAGCAGGTCAACATGATCTGTTTGCAGCCGAAGCAGTGATTCGTCAATTTGTTGCGCCGCTGTTTTCTTATTGCGACCGTCAATTTTGGTCATCAAAAAAACTTTGTCGCGATAACCGTCGCGCAGAGCTTTGCCCATCCGCACTTCGCTCAAACCATCGTTATAGTCCCAGCAGTTGTCCATAAACGTGACGCCCCGATCAATTGCGCTGCGCACGATTTTTATGCCTTCCTGTTCATCTTTCGGTCGCCCGATGTGATGTCCGCCTAAACCGATAGCGGAAACTTTTTCGCCCGTTTTGCCAAGTGTTCGATAAATCATTTCACTTGTTTGTGTCATATCAACGTTTCCCTCCTTGCTGTTTTCGCTCTTTTCCGCGCCCTTGATTGTGTTTCCGGCGGCTAATATTCCAGCGCCGATGGTTATTCCGTTGAGAAATTTTCTTCTATTCATTTTCGCTCCGATAGTTTGTCAACGTTTTGTTATTTTTTACCACTAAATTTGCGGCGAGTTGGTGCGGTTCCGTGCAAACGCGAGGAATATTTTGCACAGCTTGATGGGCCTGACTTGCAAGGGGATGCTACAGACGCTCTTCGCTCAGCCAATTAGCCACCAATTAATTTTGATAAATAATTTCCCCCTTTTTATGTTTTTTGCGAACGAGAAAGCCAATCACAGCGCCTATTCCGGCACCATAAATTGCAAAAACGGGAACTGCTATTCCAATTTGTCCATCGCCACTATCTCGATTTGCTAAAACAAGCCCTAAACCGGCTCCTGCGCCAGCTAAAGCGCCGATTCCTGCTCCTTTAATCGTATTTCTGCCAAATTTAAGTTTAGCCAGCCAAACTCTTTCAACTTCACCGCGTTTAAGCAAAACTTCATTCTGGTAGCTTTTCTTAACAACCAGCAATTTTAGTTCTTCATTACCTGCTTCTCGAAGAACGCCGTAAACAGTTTTTTGATTTGCTGTTTTAACAGCAACTTCGCTGTTTAAATAATTTTTAAGCGAATTCCAATCATTGGTTTGAGAGTTTTGTTTTGCCGATGTGGGCGGCACGGATGTTAGAAAGAGCGCAAGCATCAAAGAAAACGTCAGCATTTTAAGTTTCATTTTGATTTCCTCGAAAAGTGTAGTTTTAGAAACACCAAAAGAGTAAGTGCTTTTGAGTCATCGAAAATGCTTCTTGTGACAGTTTTTCCGAGTGTCACATTGGCGCTCAAAATATGCTAGGATTTGCAAAATGTCGCGGCTCAATCTTCAAACCTCGATTATTAGTTTTCACAAGCTCGGCATCGCCAATCTTTCGGAAGCGATGGCGCGAAGGCTTGCTTTGGCGGTCGCCACATTCACCAATAAATCTGACGCCACCGAAGCGACAGTCGAAGATTTGCTAAATTATCTGCCGATGCGTTGGGAAGATCGTTCAAACCTAACGCAAATCGGTGATCTGTACGACGGCGCGGAAACAGCAGTCGAGCTTTTCGTGCGCGTCTCCGGCGGATTCCAAGTCGGCAAAAATCGTGGGTTTAAAGCTCCGCCGCTCTACATTTTTGAGCTCACCGCAAGTGACGCCGAACGCACGCATAAACCCGTCGTCGTATTTTGGTTTG
>JBDTZD010000159.1:0-3935 GCA_040005335.1 Pyrinomonadaceae bacterium
TACTAATTTTGAATTAACTTTAATAACTTCATCATCTTCTTCGCTCTGTTGCCCTTTGGGTTTCGGAGATTCTTGCGGTACGGCTACACGCTCGCGATTTACTGGCGTTGTCGTTGGCAAAGGCTGTTGGGCGCTTACTAAATTAATGCAGCAAAGTGTAATAACAATGTAAAAAGACAGCTTTAGTGGATTTTTCAAAGAATTTTCAAGGTCAATAATTTCCATTGTCACAAACACTCCCTCTAATAATTTGGGCGGTCAAACCAGAACTTAGGATTTTGTTAAAGCAATGCACGTTGCTTTGTAATTAAATACAAATCCTTTTCTTAATAAAACAAGAAACGCGAAATCCGCACGTTTTTACATACGAATTCCGCGTTTTGGATTTATAAAATCCGCTTTATTGCTGCGGGGTAGCTTGGTCAACTGATTGTTGATTCGGATTACGAACTTCGACCGAATTGGTCAAACCTTTGCTGACCAACAATTTAACTTCTACGCGTCGGTTTTGAGCGCGCCCTTCTTTGGTCGTATTATCTGCTACCGAGTTTGCATCACCGTAACCGTAGCTCGGCAAGATGCGGCGAAGCGGGACACCATGTGTTTCAACCAGATATTGAATCACAGCTTCCGCGCGACGTTGGCTTAAAGCACGATTTCTCACGCTGTTACCCGTCGAATCCGCGTATCCCGTCACTTCCATCACAAAACCCTTAATGCCGGTTGCTCCTTGAGCGACTGTATCAAGTTGAGTTTTGGCTTCCGGAGAAAGAACAGAGCTGCCAATTTTGAAGTTTACCGTAGCAGCAGATTGAACCGCGTAATCATCCAACTCGGTAATCCGAGTATTGGTTGCATTAACACCTGAGACGGCGGCGTCAGCCGTATCTTGAGCGGCTTTCGCACCGCCGCGAGCGGCATTTGAAATTGCTACTAATTCATCAAGTTGTCCTGAGAGGCGCTGTGCGTTTTGCTCGGCTGCGCCGACTCGCTCTTCGACCGGATTGACACGGGCATCAAGTGCCTGCGCGTTTCGCAAATCATCTTCGCCAAAACGGATTTTCTCGGCAACCAATGTTCCAACTGAATCGCCGCGCCCCTGTGCTTCAAGATACAACCCGCGCGTCAACAATTCAGCAGCGTATGATTTACCGCTTCCAAAAAACTTTTTGGATTTAATGTTTGTATTACCGTCAATTTTAACTTGGACATTCGAGCCTGTTTCGTCTTTAACGGTCAACATATCAGATTGGCGATCAACCACGACTCCTCTAATTTTGGCTTTTTGCCCGTTGCTGATGCTGCGGGCTTGCGCCATGGTTTGTGTCTGCGCGGTAGCAGTGTTCGCGGCGCTGTTTGTCGTATTATTCTGCGCTATACCTGATGATAATCCGAGTGTCAGCGCGAGACTTAGCGACGCTCCACAAGCTGTCAATTTCGAGGTATTATTTTTCATTTTGAACTCCCTTTCAATATTTCCAAAAATTTCTTTCAGATTTCCTTTTAGTTTCTATCAAACAAAATCTGTTTTCGTACCGACTAAGCAAATTTTAATGCTTTATCTTTCCTGTGACGTTCCTAAATAGCTTTCGGGTTGTCAAATTTTTTCCGGTGGGTAAAATTTCCCCCGCAAGTCCTTTTTTGTTAAGTATTTGACGCAATTTTATACAATCAAAAAACGAAACTTTTACGCCTTATTAAGTATTATCGGTGGTTTTCCGGCAGAGTTTCCTGTGAATCAGAAAAAAAATTAGAATTTTATAAAAATGCCGCAAGTTCCTTATTAAACTTGCGGCATTTTGCTATGAAAAATATTTTAAAAGTTAAACGGCGTACTGTCCGGTTTCGAGCGTCTGCTTCAAAAACGACAGGAATCTCTCGGCATCCGCTCCATCCACAATTCTATGGTCGAAGGTTAAAGCAAAATAAGCCATTGAACGAATTGCGATATAATCATCTCCTTCGGGTGAAGTGATAACTTTCGCTCGTTTTTCGATTGTTCCGACGCAAAGAATAGCGACTTGCGGTTGATTGATAATTGGTGTTCCGAATAATCCGCCGAAGACACCTGGATTCGTGATGGTAAAAGTTCCACCTGAAACTTCGTCAGGCATTAATTTTTTCGTTCGCGCACGTTCGGCTAAATCGTTGGCAGTAATCGCCAAACCCGCCAATGAAAGTGTATCGGCGCGTTTGATGACCGGGACAATCAAACCCCAATCAAGAGCGACCGCCATTCCCAAATTGATATCGCCTTTGTAAATTATTTGTTCGCCGGAAACTTGTGAATTGACAATCGGAAACTTTCGCAGGGCTGTCGAAACAGCCTGGAAAATAAAAGGCATATACGTCAGTTTGGTGCCGTAACGCGCCTGGAAATCATTTTTGTTGCGCTCGCGAAACTTCGTAATGTTCGTCATGTCAATTTCATAAACGCTCGTGACATGCGCGGAAGTTTGTTTAGAGAGCGTCATGTGCTGCGCGATTTTTTTGCGCATCACCGACATTTGTTCAACTCTATCACCGACCGCCGAAACCGGAACTTGTGTTGGCGTCTGCGCCACCGGCATGGTTAGTTGTGGCTGTGCCGAGGCTTCTGCAAACTGCTGCTGTGGTTGGACTTGCATTTGCGAAACAGGCGGTAAATCCGCGCCTGATTTTGCCGTTGCCATCGCTTGTTGGGGCGTCAGGGCTTTACCGGAAGCGATAAAATTTATAATGTCGTCTTTGGTTACCCGTCCGGAGACACCTGAACCGGAGATTTGCGAAATATCAATGCTGTGCTCAGAAGCGATTTTGCGGACCAGAGGACTCGATTTTGTACGGCGCAATTCTTCAACCGAAACATTCCCATTCCCGCCGTTTTGCTTTGTTTGCGCGGCAGGTGCGGCGAGTGTTTGTTTCGATTCTTCCACTGCTTCCGGTCGCTGATAATCATAGCTGCGTCCGGCGGTTTCCGCTTGTTCAGGATGTCCTCCTTCACCGGATTGCGGATTGCGGATTGCGGATTGCGCATTTGAAGTCTGAGCGGCTTGATTATTAGTTTCTGGCGGTTGACGGCTGGCTGCCGGTGCTGCGCCTTCTGCTCCGACGAGCGCAACGATGGTTCCGACTTCTAAGGTTTCGCCCTCCTGCCCGCGAATTTCAAGCAAAGTTCCGGCGGTCGGACTAGGAATCTCCGCATCAACTTTATCGGTTGAAATCTCAAAAATCATCTCATCGCGTTCGACTTTATCGCCGACTTTCTTAAGCCATTTCGTAATTGTGCCCTCAGTAATGGATTCGCCCATTTGCGGCATTACGATTTCAGTTGCTCCCTCTGTTGAGGCGGGCGCGGAGGATGTCGTTTGCAACTCTTGGCTTAATGTTTCAGTTTGCGGCGTTTCGGCAAGCGCAGGCGGCGCGACTGCTTCGGGTTGAGCGGTTGCGCCGGGTGTTTCCGCATCCATTGCCTCAGCGGATTCTTTTTCGGCTTCGAGTCCCGCGCTTTCAGTTTGAGCGGTTTGTGTTGTGGCAGCTGTTGTCTTCGCGACGTTACCATTTGCGGAACTACCGTTTGAAGCGGCGGGCGCAGCAGTTCTACCGGCTTCGCTTGCGTCGCCGACCACAGCGACGACTTTGCCTACTTCCAACGTTTCGCCTGCTTCATGCAAAATTTGCAACAAAATTCCGGCGGTCGGACTGGGAATTTCAGCATCAACTTTGTCGGTTGAAATCTCGAAAATCATTTCGTCGCGTTCAACTTTATCGCCAACCTGCTTTAACCATTTGGTAATCGTGCCTTCGGTAATGGATTCACCCATCTGCGGCATTACAACTTCAGTAGCCATTTTTCACTCCAAAATTATGCATCAATAATTTGCTCAAATACTAAAAACTAAACTTTAACGTTTTCTCTTAAAAATTGAAACAGCCCGTCCGAGTTAGCTTAACGC
>JBDTZD010000191.1:0-3924 GCA_040005335.1 Pyrinomonadaceae bacterium
GTCAAGCTCAAAAGTTTCGGTCTTGCCGCCAAATTCCTCCAGAATCCGGCGATGATACGGATAATAAGGTTCAAACACGAGCGCGGATTTACCGCGCAGATAGCTTTGCGCGATGCCGATCAGCGCGCCCGTCCCGCCGTTGGTAATCATTAATTCAAACGGTTTGGCGTCAACGTCAATTTCGATTCCGTTGTATTTCTTAATTTTCGCGACCACTGCTTTTCGCAAATTCGGATCGCCTTCCGACGCGCCGTAATGATTTCGGCTGGCGGAAATAATTTCAAAAGCTTCGCGAGCCAGAGTTGGATCAATTGCCAGTTCCGATTGACCTTGAACAAGATTGCCGGCAGGCGGCACGAGGCGCGTGATTGCGCGAATATCCGGTTTAATTTTCTTTGACATTTGTTGTTTCATAATTCAATTGTAAAAATAATAACTTTTCAAAAAGTTTTTTAATTGTCGCTCGACAATTAAAAAATCGCCAACCAACTCAAAATTATTAATCATCAAAAATATGACTTCTTAAAATTTTTGGCAAACGATCGTCAAGCTTTAGTTTGCGTTAATAACGCAAGAGACAAATTTTTCAATTCTTGATTTGGTATCTTTGATGTAATGCCTAAAACTTTTGATAACTAATATGCTTGACCGTTCTCTCGGAGCAAAAAAGAAAAAATGCAAACCAAAACTGTTCAAACAAAATTGCCGCCAAGTCTAAAACCGGATTTATTTGGCGGACACGTTATGTCGTTTCGCCGCCGTCCAATTGATTTTTTAACTAGAATGGCGAAACTCGGCGATATTTCATATTTCAAAATAGGCAGTCAGGATGCGTTTTTTATAAACCACCCGGATCTTGTGCGCGATGTTTTTGTCGTCAATCATCACAAGTTTCACAAAGGTATTGGACTGCAAAAGATGAAATTGCTGCTCGGCGACGGGTTGCTAACGAGCGAAAACGAGCTTCATCTGCGTCAACGGCGTCTCGTGCAACCCGCATTTCATCGGCAACGCATTGCGGGTTACGCGGCTTCGATGATTGAGTTTGGCGAGCGCGCAGCTAATTCCTGGGATTCGGGCGCGACTTACGACGTTTCGGACGAAATGATGCGGCTGACGCTCTACATTGTCAGCAAAACTCTTTTTAACGCCGATGTCGAAAGCGAAACGGAAGAAATCAGCGAATCTGTTAATAAAATGCTGGCGGCGTTTAATTTAATGTTGATGCCGTTTTTCGGTTTGCTCCAAAAACTGCCGATTCCGCAAATCACGCGTTACCGCCTGGCACAAGAGAGAATTAATGAAATTATTTACCGAATCATTAACGAGCGGCGACAATCGGGCGAGGATGCGGGCGATTTGCTTTCGATTTTGTTGCTCGCTCAGGACGAAGAAACCGGAATTGGAATGAGCGATAAACAGGTGCGCGACGAAGTTTTAACTCTTTTTCTTGCAGGGCACGAAACGACCGCCAATGCTTTAACTTGGACTTGGTATTTGCTTTCCCAAAACCCCGAAGCCGAATCAAAGTTCCACGAAGAAATTGACCGCGTTTTGGAAAACAAACGTCTGCCAGGTTTTGAAGATTACGCTGCTCTAAAATACACCGAAGCCGTCTTTGCCGAATCAATGCGGCTTTTCCCCCCGGCTTGGGTTGTCGGGAGAACTGCCGTAGAAAATCACGAACTCGCCGGTTATAAATTTGGAAAGGACGCGCTCGTTTTTGCCAGCCCCTACACGATGCACCGCAACGAACGTTTTTACGATGATGCCGAGAAATTCAAACCCGAACGCTGGCTGCACAAAGACCGGATTAAAGAAGCCAGTCAAAACTTTACCTATTTTCCTTTTGGCGGCGGTGTGCGAAGATGTGTCGGCGAACAATTTGCCTGGACGGAAGGAGTTTTATTGCTCGCAACAATCGCGCGAAAATGGCAATTAAAGCTTGTCCCAAATCACAAAATTGAATTAAAACCGCTGGTGACGTTGCGTCCGAAGTATGGTATGAAAATGACTGCGATCAGGAGGAATGAAAATGGCAATTAGTCCAGAACTTTTAGGAATTTTGCGGTGTCCGGCTTGCAAAGGAAAAGTTGAACTTAAAGCCGACGAGAGCGGTTTGAAATGCGTTGACTGCAAGCGAGTATATCCGGTGCGCGACGAAATTCCCGTGATGCTCGTTGACGAAGCTACAATCGAAGAGGAAACTGGCGCAGCAAGTTGAAAGAACAATTTGAAACTGAATTACCCGGTGCGGCGCATTGGGATTGGTCAAAAGTAAAACGGGTCCTCGTTGTGCGCTTACGTTCAATTGGCGACACGGTTTTGGCAACGCCTTCGCTGATTGCTCTCAGGCGTCTTCTGCCCGACGCGCAGATTGATATTCTGCTCGAAGATTGGGTCGCGCCGCTGCTCGAAGGTTTGGATGTGGTTGATAACGTCTTGACCGTCAAACGCGGCGATACGTTGGATCGTCTGCGCGTAATGCTAAAACTTGCAGGACGCGGTTATGATGTTGCTTATAATCTGCACGGCGGAACGACAGCCGGATTTTTTACTGCGGCAACGCTTGCCACTCATCGCGTCGGGTTTAACAGTTACCAAAACAAATTTCTTTATAATTATCTTGCGCCGCCCGCCTCAGAATTTTGGCGACAAGAAAAGAATCATTCCGCCGAACAGCAATTGGCTTTGCTTGGCTGGACGGGAGTTCCTGTCGAGGACAGACCAAAAAGCCGCTTAGTTGTCAAACCTGAATTGTTAGACTACGCCGCGCATTTTTTCAGAGAGTATGAGATTGATGAAAATTATCCATTTGCCTTAATTCATCCCGCGGCTGCTTTTGAAACAAAACAATGGGCAACTGAAAACTTTGCCGCCGTTGTTAAATTTTTGTACGAGCAGGGAATCATTTCGATCGCTGTTGGAACGAGGAATGATTTGCCGGTTTTGCTCAGCTTATTTAATCAATCACCGCTCGCGCTGATGCTCTATGACAAAACTCTGCCACAAATTACAGCACTTGCATCTCGCGCAAAAATCTTTGTTGGCAACGATAGCGGAATCGCTCACATTGCAGCAGCAGTTAACACACCGTCCGTAGTGATTTTTGGTTCGTCTAATATCGCTCATTGGCGACCCTGGACTAATGCCCCTAACGAAGTCGTTTCAGAAAATCTGTTGTGCGCACCGTGTGCAGGTTTTAGTTGCTCGGAGTTTGACCAACCGCAATGTATTAGGCGCGTTTCAGTCCAAAGGGTAATTGATGCAATTAAACGAGTTTTGTTTGCAGCTCAAAGTAAATCGGAGAAGGCGTAAACAGATTTTCACCAACAAAATAAAAAAGCCGAGAGATTTCCCAGCTCTGCAAAAAAAAGTTTTATTAGATTTAAGCAGTTTTCTCTAACACTTGATTGCTAACGATAACCTGATAAGCTGGCGACACTTTGATTTCAAAACGCTCTACCTTTTCCGCCGCCACTTTTTTCCCAAAAAATATGAGCGTCGCGCCGCCGTCTTCAAAAGTTAATTGAGGCGGCGCAAGCTGTTTGGCATATAATTTGATTTTGTCGCTTGGATTAGAAATCTTTTCCGCGCTCAGAATATTGATGTCGCGGCGTTTGAAACTCAAGACGCGATAAAGTTGCAGGAATTGAGCAGTCGTTAAATTTTTAGCGGCTAAAAAATTTGTATCTTGAAGAAACTTTCCAAAATCTTTCTCCACTCCCGAACAATAAAGCTGGTTATTGTAAATTAAATAGTTGTAGAAAATGTTTCCGTAACTACTCTTTTTCTCAACATAATATTGAGCGACGCCGTTCGGCAGATTTTCCGCTTCAATTTTTTTAATGCTAACCTCATCAGCCGCTAACGAAAAGTTTTGTTTGACATGGTTAAGAATCGTTTGTTCCGTTTGATTGTCAG
>JBDTZD010000241.1:0-3913 GCA_040005335.1 Pyrinomonadaceae bacterium
TTACAAACTCTTCTGCTTATCGAACCATGCGACAAAATTTGCAATGCCGTCCTCGATTTGGGTTTGCGGATGATAATCGAGCAATTTGCGCGCCTTTGTGATGTCCGCACAAGTCTGCGGCACATCGCCCGCTTGGACGGGCAAGCGATTGATAATCGCCCGTTTATCCAAATTCTTTTCTATCAGAGCAATCAATTCATTAAGTTCTACTGTTCTCGATTCACCCAAATTAATTACTTCGTATTTACTTTCAGTATAATCAATGGCAGCCCGGACACCAGCAATAATATCATCAATGTAAGTATAATCACGCCGGGTTTTCCCATCACCGAAAACCGGAATGGGTTTTCCTTCAGCAATTAGCCGGGTAAATTTGTGAATCGCCAGATCGGGACGTTGGCGCGCGCCGTAAACTGTAAAAAACCTAAGACAGAGAGCGCGAATTTTGTATAAATGAGAATAGGTATGACAAAGCAGCTCGCCCGCCGCTTTCGTCGCTGCATACGGGGAAATCGGACGCGAAACAGCATCAGATTCATTAAACGGAACGTTACCTTTGACTCCGTAAACGCTTGAAGACGAACCGAAAACAAATTGCGGTATTTCAAATTCGCGCGCTAGTTCAAGCAGATTAAGTGTTCCTTGAATATTCGTCTCGCTGTAAAGCCAGGGTTGCTCAAGAGATGGCCTGACACCAGCGCGAGCAGCCAGGTGAACAATCACCTCAAATTTATTTTTTTGAAACAGTGACCGTAATCTCGGTAACTCGCGAATATCTCCGGCAATCAAATTGAACAGCGGATTGCAAGAATGCAGCTCTAAATTTTTGTGCTTTAATTCGGGAGCATAAAAATCATTAAAATCATCAATAACCGTGACGCGCCAATTTTGTTCGGCAAGCAGCGAATCTACTAAATGCGAACCGATAAAACCTGCACCGCCCGTAATCAAAACACTTTTCATAAAATTTAAGAAAGCAGGATTTGTCGGCTGTCTCCCGCAATTCGTTTGAAACTTTACTTCAGAAACGGCAGTCACCGCAAAACTTTATTCCGCACTTTCAATAATTTTAATCTAAGTACGGGACAATTTTCTGATATTTGAAAAATGAGAGTCATTGAGTTGTAAACTTGTTTGAGATTTACCGCTAAATAAATCGTATAAGGAAACAAACTCAATGACGCAATGTTCACTGCTAGAGAGCGCCTCTAGCGGCTAATCTATCGTGGATTTTTGGCATCGTCGTGGGTTCCGAGCGGCATCGGCAAATCCGGCATATCGCTCACAATAGAAAATCAAGAAATCGGGCTTTCATATCCAGACATCATT
Source organism: Pyrinomonadaceae bacterium (assembly GCA_040005335.1). Classification (GTDB taxonomy): domain Bacteria; phylum Acidobacteriota; class Blastocatellia; order Pyrinomonadales; family Pyrinomonadaceae; genus JBBQUS01. Next base: position 1,330 of record JBDTZD010000241.1, read on the forward strand.
TTCGGCTGTTCGCTCTCCGCCTTTGCCTCCGGTATTGAAAGTGCCGCGAGGTTCTATCAGAAGCATCTTAACTTCCCGTTCGGCAAATGGTTTGTGTTCCACGCCTTTCGGGACAACATACATTTCGCCTTCGCGGACGTTCACCGAACCGTCTCGAAAATCAATCCGCAGGTTTCCGTCCAAAACAATGAATGTTTCGTCCGTTTCCTGGTGGTCGTGCCAAACGAAGTCGCCTTTGATTTTTACAATCTTAAATTGATAGTCGTTCATCTCAGCGATTACCTTAGGTGCCCAATGTTCATCAAAGAGACTTAACTTTTGTTCAAAATTTAAAGCTTCATACTTCATGTATTTCTCCTGTGCCACCGACCGCTTATTTATAAATTAAGTTTTACGCCGCGAATATTCTAATATCAAAAATGAGTGAGTGAAACGCTTGGAATTTATTTCGCGCCGATGAAAGCTGCGTGCCGCCAACGATTAAAATCATCAGGCTCAAAAGAAAATGACAAATCAGTTTCATGAATTTGCGGTTTTTGTAACCTTCTAATTTAAAATTGACAGTTACCAATTTGTAAATTATCCTAAATTTGAAACGATAGGTGGATTTGAAAGAGATTTTGTCGAACTGCAAAGCGTTATAAAAACTTAAAATGGAAAAACAAACATTAAAAATCGGACTCGCGCAGTTTGCGCCCGTCTGGTTGAATCGCCACAAGACGATTGAAAAAGCGTTGCGGTATGCCGAAGACGCGGCGAACGAAAATTGCGAAATTGTCGTCCTCGGCGGCGAAGCCTGCGTCGGCGGTTATCCTTATTGGGTTGAGCTGACCGACGGAGCACGTTTTAATTCAATCGTGCAAAAAGAGTTTTTCGCCGAATACTCAAACCAAGCCGTCTGCATTGAACGCGGCGATTTACAAATTCTTTGTCAGGTAGCGAGAGACAGAAAGATTGCCGTTTATGTTGGCGTCGTCGAAAAGCCGGCAAATCGGGGCGAAAGTCTTTACTGCTCGCTCGTCTTTATTGACAACGGCGGCGAAATCAAATCCGTGCATCGCAAAATAATTCCAACATATGAAGAACGGCTCGTCTGGGGAATTGGCGACGGCAACGGTTTGCGCGTCCATCAATTAAACGCTTTCACCGTCGGCGGTTTAAATTGCTGGGAAAATTGGAACCCGCTCGTCCGCACCGCGCTCTACGGGCAGGGCGAAGATTTTCACGTCTGCGTTTTTCCCGGCGGCAAACACAATACGCAAGACTTGACGCGCTTCATCGCCAAAGAATCGCGCTCGTTTGCCGCGTCCGTATGCGGTACGATGCGGAAAGAGGATTTTCCCGAAGACACTTTGCATCTCGACAAAATCCTGGAAAACGCGCCGGAAGTTTTATACAACGGCGGAACTTGTCTCGCCGCGCCTGATGGCGAGTGGGTCATCGAACCCGTTTGCGATGAAGAAAAACTTTTAACCGTTGAAATTGACCACCAAAAAGTTCGCGAAGAACGGCAAAATTTCGATCCGGTCGGGCACTATTCACGCCCTGACGTTGCGCAATTAACCATCAATCGGAATAGGCAAAGCGTTCTGAAAATTGAAGATTAATTTTGGCAAAATAAAAACACGGAGAATTAGAATTATATTCAAAGCAAATAAAGATTCTGACGTGAGAATTCGTCCTGCTGAATTGGGAGATAAGGCATTTATTATGTCGCTGCTTCCTCGTCTCGTGGAATTCGGTCCACCCGCTTGGCGCAACGTCGCTCAGATGACCGCCGCTGATACTCAAGTCCTGAGCGATAAACTCATTAATGAACCGCCCGGAACCGCCATTTTTATCGCCGAAGATGACAAAGGCGTTGCTTTGGGGTTTATTCATCTGCAAACCGGAAATGATTATTATAACCGCGAAAAACACGGTCATATTTCAGACATTATTGTCGTTCCCGAAGGCGAAGGGCGCGGCATCGGGCGGGCGTTGATGGCGAAAGGTGAAGAATGGGCGCGCATCCAAGGGTATCGCTGGTTGACTTTGAGCGTGTTCGCGCAGAACGTGCGGGCGCGGGAAGTTTACAAGCGCCTCGGCTACGGCGAGGACATTATGAAATACGTCAAAGAACTTGATTAACACTCAAAATCGCCGCTGCGCAATTCGCTGCGTTTGAGTTTGCCAAACGCGGCAAACTCAAACGCGATTAATGCAAAATATGATGAAAAAAATTCTCGCAATTTCGGGCAGCTTGCGAGCTGAATCAACAAATCTAAAGATTATCGAAAATGTCGCCAAACTCGCAGCGGATTCACTGGAAATTTCAGTCTATCAGGGTTTGCCCGCACTGCCGGCGTTTAATCCAGATTTGGACGCGGAAGCGATTGCAGAGCCTGCCGAAGTTGCCGATTTACGAAAACAAATAAGCGAAGCCGACGGCATTATTATCTGCACGCCAGGATGCACGAAGAGATCGGCCGCGCGGTAAATCGCTGCGAGGCGGGAGGAGTCGGCGCAGTACGGAAGGGTTGAGAGTTGAGAGCCCGAACATTCCGCGCGGAGTCGTTCGAGTTCAGGACGCTGAAGTCCGTCG
>JBDTZD010000354.1:0-3896 GCA_040005335.1 Pyrinomonadaceae bacterium
TTTGAATTTTAATCCGCAAAACGTTTTAATCATTGATTTTGGACAACTAGGCGATGTTGTATTGAGTCTGCCTGCGCTCAATGCTGTGCGCCAGAAATTCCCAAGCGCGAAAATTACCGTCGCAATTGGGAAATCCTGCGCGACCGTGATTGATTTAGCTCAGGTGGCGGATGAAAAAATAATTGTTGATCGAGTGGCTTTGCGCGATGGAGCAAAACTAAAATCAATTTTTCAAATTACTAAACTCATTAGAGAAGTTCGCCGCCGAAAGTTTGATTTTGTCATTGATTTGCACAGCCTGCCGGAAACCAATCTGCTCGCGTTTTTGAGCGGCGCCAACAAAAGATTACTGTCTCAGCGTGAAAGCCGCTCACTCGATTTTTTAGGAAGCTGGTCTTTACGCCCGCCGCGCGAAGACAAAAAACGTCACGCCACAGACCGCTATTTAGACGCACTGAAACCGCTCGGGATCGAAACATTCGGTAAAAATGTTGATCGAATCGCCCGACTCAACCCGCGCCAGGCGGATTTGGAATTTGCCGAAAAACTATGGATGAAACATAAAGTCGAGGGCTTGGTTGTCGGGTTGTTTCCGGGCGCCGGACATCCATCGAGGCGCTGGGGTTTAGAAAATTTTGCGTCCCTTGCAGATTTTTTAACTCGCAATGAACGGGTGCGAATCGCTGTTTTCCTCGGTCCCGAAGAAAGAGAAATGAGCGGCAAAATTAAACAAATTTTCCCAAAAAACACAATAGTTTTTGATAATTTAAAGTTACCGCAGCTGATCGCTGCACAAGCTAATTTATCGCTTTTTGTTTCAAATGATACGGGACCGATGCATCTGGCGGCGGCGGTTGGAACTTCGGTTGTCTTATTAATAGACAAGGATGCTCCGCAAACATACATTCCGCTAATTCCGAATATTAAGGTTGTGCGGCACGGCAAAATTGACGAAATCAGGGTTGAAACAGTTTACGAAGCGGCGAGCGAATTGCTGGGTTCAAATCGCGTTTCACGGCTTTTTAATTAGCTTTTAAGTATCCTCGCGGGCAAATTCGATTAAATCCTGTAAAAATTCTTTTTGGTTATCGGTCAGGTCAAATTTAACGCCAAAGCCGATATGAGGATCGCTAAAGACGACAACCGCATTGACGGTAAAATTTGTTCCGGTCGGAAGGTGCATATTAATCTGCATTTTTTCGCCGGGCTCGACTGACAAAAGCATTTTAATATAGCAACCCTCCGAGCTTAAATTAGCAATCTCTGCTTTTGCATTGGATACGCTTTCTGAGTTAAGACGCGCTTCGAGCTGAACCGGGTAGCGCGCAGCTTGGCGCTGATCGGTAGTTTTTTTATCCCCAAAGAAAAAAGAAGCCCAAGACCTCATAATTGTCGAAAAAAAACAAACCAAATATTGAAAATTCGGAAGATGAGCGGAATGAAAAACTGCGACGATTTTGATACTATCAGCTAAACTCTTTGGTCGGCAATGATCCGATCAAATTACTGAAAACTAGATTCCACCAATAATGAAGTTGAAAATTTTGCTGTGCCTTGCACTTGGTCTTTTAAGCATTGGCTGCTATCGGCAACAAGATTCCGCCGGACAAATCCAGGGGCAAACGCAAACGCAGCAAGTTGATCTAACACCCGAATTAATAAGCGGCACGGCGGTTAAATTCCCCCAAAATCCAGTTTCACTACCCGCAGCGATTAATGTTTCAAACCTCCCGAAAGATGTTGAACTCAGTCAAAGAATTGCCGAAACAATTGAGAAAAGCGCGTTTAAAAATGCAAGATGGGGCGTTTTCGTGACGAGTCTTAAGGATGGGCGCGTTCTAGTTGCCGAGGACGCGCAAAAGCTTTTCAATCCGGCTTCGACTCAAAAGGTTTTTACGACCGCTGTGGCGCTCGATCGGCTCGGCGCGGATTTTCGCTGGAAAACAAGCGTCTTAGCTGAAAAGGAAATTGCACCAGACGGCAGTCTAAGCGGCGATTTGATTTTAATGGGGCGCGGCGCCCCAGATTTTGACGAACGCGGAATGGCAAGTTTAGTGGCGCAGCTCAAACAAAAAGGTTTGCGCCGCGTCAAAGGAAACGTTGTCGGAGATGCCAGCTTTTTTCACGCAGACAATTTGGGGAGCGGCTGGGTGTGGGACGAAGCGCAATGGTATTACGGCGCTGAACCTTCGGCTTTAAGCTACAGCGACAACACGGTTTTGGTTGAAGTTGCGCCAAGCGAAAAAAACGGCGAAGCGGCGAGCATCAAAACTACACCTTCAGCCGATTTCGTTCACATTTCCAACAATACCAAAACGCAGGAAAACGCCACCGTCCAAACCGTCGGTGTGCATCGCGATTTGGATTCCAACAATCTTGAGGTATGGGGCGCAGTTCCGCGCGGTAAAACATTTGCTGTCCGAACGACGATGCACGCGCCGCAATTGTGGGCGGCAAACGCGCTCAAGAAGTTACTCGAGCAAAACAAGATTGTTGTCGAAGGCAGCGCGAGCGGGGTTGATTGGCGGACTTCCAAATTAGAAATTGAGAAAACGCGCGAACTCGCATCTGTCGAAAGCGATCCGCTTGCCGAAATAGTTAAACGAACCAACAAACGGAGTCTCAATCTCAATGCCGAATTGATGCTCCGCACGATGGGAGAAAAGGGGCGCGAAACGGCCGACAAAGAAAAACCAATTATGCTCGGCGATGATGCGCTCGGAGCAATGACAATTAAAAATTGGCTGGCGGTAAAGGGCGTGAACGTTGGCGAGCAGGAAATCAGAGACGGATCGGGTTTGTCGCGGCTTGATTTCGTCTCGCCTGAAACGATGGGCAGATTGCTTGTTTTTGCTGCGCAAATGAAATTTGCGCAGCAATTTAAAGATTCCTTGCCAATTGCCGGAACCGACGGCACAATGGGCGGACGGCTCGTTAAATTCAAGGACAAAGTTTTCGCCAAAACCGGCACAGTCACATTTGTCAATGCGCTCGCCGGTTACGCTCAAATCTCAGAGGATGAGACACTAGCTTTTGTCATTTTGTGCAACAACGAGACGAGTCAGCAATCAAGTGTTCCGGCGATTGATTCGGTTGCAAGTTTAATCGCAGGTTTTCCAGACTTTGAAGCAGCTCAAAAAATAGATTTAACGACTCGCAGGTAAGAGGCTTGCGCTTTGACTGCAAATGGTTTATAACATTCGCGTTTTGTTACGTGTTTGCAATCTAAACTAACCTGCGAGAGAAATATTAATGAAATCACTGTTTGTTTTTGCTTTTATAGCGTTTGCTTTATCTTTTTGCGGCATTGTTAATCGTTTAACTTCCAACTCAGGCTTGGTTGGAGAAGCGAATTCAAATTCGGCAGCAGCAAATTCTTCGACCATCAAAGGCGCGGGCGACAAAAACATCGAATTTGAGAAGCCCGCACTGACCGACGCTCAAAAGGTCTTTCAGAGTAACGGCAAAGAAATAAAATGGGACGAGCAGGGAATTGCGTGGCAGCTTCCAGCTGGTTACCGCAAACTCAGTCAGGATCGCAACTCGTTTAATTACATGGGCGCTGATAGCGCTGCTATGTTGATTAATATTTCGCCGATGGCAAGCGATTTTCCGGTTGATGCGAGCGTCAAAGCCAATTATGACGGAGCAATCACGCGGATGAAAAACGGTGAAGTCGAAAAAGTACGCTACCTTGAGATTGACGGGGTGCGCGGGGTGGAATTTATCGAAGCTAAAAAAGACAGCAAAGACGATTCACGCCGTCATCAGTGGCTCGCCTTCCGCAAATACGCCGGACAAACGCAAATGCTCAATTTTATGCTGGCGGCAAAAGATTCTGCTTTTGAAAAACATCGTGATGAGTTTGCGGCAATTCTTTATTCATCAAAAATTGT
>JBDTZD010000401.1:0-13103 GCA_040005335.1 Pyrinomonadaceae bacterium
CAACTCGTCGGATTGATCAAATGGTCGGAGAGTTATCAATTTCCTGCTGCAAAGTAAAAAACAACACGGCAAAAAAAAGAAACATCAGAGAAAGAGCGGTCGGATTTAAATCTGACCGCTTTCCTTTTATTTCAAAGTGGCAAAAATATGTCATCTTTTGTTAAACTGAACTTCCTGCCAAGCGCGGCAGTTTCGTTCCGTTGTCACTAAAAATCAGGTTGAATTTTCATCGCTGGCAGCACGTTTTTCCTGAAAATCGCGATGGTTGATTATTACCGCATTTTAAAAGTTTCCCCTAAGGCATCCGCCGTCGAGATTAAATCTGCTTACAGACGTTTGGCGCGGAAAATGCACCCCGATGTTAACGCCGGTTCAGACACGGCAGCCAAGGATTTCGCCAAAATCGCTAAAGCCTATCAAATTTTAAGTAACTCTGAAGACCGCGCCCGATACGATACGCAACGGATTAAAGCTCAATACGCGAGCGACGATTCGGTGATGTTTTCCGATAATCCGCATGCCCGGCGCCTCAGAAAAATTGCCGTCCAACGCCGAATGGACGCAATTGTTGACCGTTTTATCGAAAACGAGCGTCGCGAAAGTATAGCTCTCCAACAAACCGTCTTCCCGGTGGTCGCGCTCTTTATGTCAACATTTTTCGTCGGAATGCTCAAGCCGCAATTTTGGTCGCACTCGGATTTGCTCGGCAAAACAATTTTGCTGACCCTTTTCGGAGCCAGCCTGTGGCATTTGTACGGACGTCTGCGCGAAGGATTTGCGCGTTACACATATGCGGCGGTACAACTACACGATTCTGTTTTGCGCGATGACGATGAGGAAAAACCTTTTTCGCAAATTACGGCAATCATGTTTTTAGTGATTGGTGTTGGGATTAGCCTCGCCATTGGTTACGGAGTCGGAGCACACCTCGAATGGATGATTATGAATATGGTGCCAAACTTTTTCTCGCCATATTTGCAGGTCGAATTAATCTTTTATCCGCCAATTGCCGTCTTTCTCGTAGATACGGTTCACTATCTGGCTAACAAAGCCGATTTGTGAAAAACGGTTGCCTTTCGTTCTCTCTTAAGTTATATTTTTAAGGCTAAGGTAATTACACGAAATCAAACTTTTGGAGACTGTTGTTATCAAAGAATTGAAAGATTTACGATTAACACAACAAAATCTAAGTGACAGCCTGCCGGAAGTTCTCGTCTGTTTCTCGACTTGACGCAAAAGGGAAGGTTGTCGCCCGATGCTAAATGAAGGAGCAGAAGGAAATGAACAGCCAACTCGATCAAAATACAATCTCACCGAAATTGAATTCGCTTTCTGAAAACGAATCAACAGAATTTCTTAATTATTCTCTCCTCGAAACATCCAGGACAAACAAAGTTGTTAATGCGGCTGACGAGCTGATTGCGTCTTTGCAAAATCACCGCGAAAACCAGCGCGCTCGGCAGGTTTTTGAATGGGAAGCGACGCGCCGCGAAACGCCGCAAACTCTGCGAGGCGTCGCATGAAAATTTTGCTGTTGACGGTGATTTCACTTAGTCTATTTGTTTCTACAAACGGGCAAATTCAAGACGTTTTAGGTCAAATTGCTGTCGAACAACTTGCAAATAAAGAATTAGAACGTCTCAAATCGGCGGACGTGGAAACTCGGCGGGACGCCGCGCACCAACTTCGTTTGCAGGAAAACGCGGTCGCAGCGCGAGCGGCGAGCGTCGCTTTGAGCGACAAATCCGAAATAGTGCGCGCGGTTGCTTGTGAAGCAATCGCCTATGCTGCGGACGAAGACGCTGCTCGGTTTTTAACGCCGCTTTTATCTTCTCAAGAGAAATCCGAATACGTTCGGCGCGAAGCCGCTTTTGCTCTTGGCGAAGCGCATAGCAAAACATCCGTTCCAGCTTTGATTCAAACTCTGCAAACCGACAAAAAGCCGAGCGTTCGCGCCGCCGCTGCCGTTTCTTTGGGCAAAATATCCGACGATCGCGCCATTGAATCTTTGTCCCAGACTTTGCTGCTGCCAAATACTAAGAAAAACCGACGGGTTGTTGACGAATTCGTTCGGCGCAGCGCGGCACGGGCATTGGGCGAAATACGCAATAGACAGGCTGTGCCAACGCTGATTGCAGTTTTGCGCGACATGACAAACGCCGATGATGTGCGCCGCGAAGCTGCTTTTGCGCTCGGTATTATCGCAGACCAATCCGCCGCCGAGATTTTACGAGAAAACATTAACGCCAAAGATTACCTGCTTGCCGAAATTGCCAAAAACGCTTTGCAAAGAATACAGGAGTCAGGAATCGAGAGTCAGAAGCAAAACGCTAACTGATTCCTGATTCCTGATTCCTGACTCCTAATTTCTGAATTTTACGATTCTACGTTTTGATTCTTTGCCTTCGACCAATACGGAAGCGGCGCGGCAGGCACGTCTTGGGGCTGCTGAAGGCGTCTGCGTCGTCGCCCGCGAGCAAACTCGCGGGCGCGGGCGGCGCGAACGAGTTTGGAACTCGCCTCTTGACGCCGGAATTTATTTTAGCCTAATTTTGCGTCCCGTATTTGGAGCGCAAAAATGGTCTATGATTACCCTGATGGCAGCGGTTGCAATTTCAGACGCGCTGATGGATAGCTGCCAACTGCCAACTGACATCAAATGGGCAAACGATATTCATACTAAAGAAGGTAAGAAACTCGCCGGCATCTTAGCTGAGACGGTTGACACCGCGAGTGGCAGCGCAATTATTTTAGGTATTGGTATTAACTTAAGAAAAGAAGTTGTCGCGCCGGATTTGCGCGAGGTTGCCACTTCGATCGAAACCGAAACCGGCGTTTTGCCAGGCAAAGAAGTTGTGATGACGGCTTTGACCAGCAATTTGCAGAAATATTATGAAATTTTGCACGAGATAAATGGCAGTCAAAGCATTATTGAAGCGTGGAAGACGCGCTCGTCTTATGCTTTTGGCAAACAGGTGCGCGTAGTGCTCGAAAATGAGATGTATGAAGGTGAGACTTACGGGCTTGAAGCTTCGGGCGCATTGCGCGTTCGATTGGAAAACGGCATTATAAAAACAGTTTATGCGGGCGATATCATCGCACTGAGGGCGCAAAATCAACAATTATGAACGAAAAAGATCTTTTTGAAGAACTGGAAGGTTTTGACGATTTCGATGGCGAATTAAATGAAGTAGAGGACGCTGAAGACGAAACGGAAGACGCCGAAGAGTTTGAAGGCAGTTTTGCTATTGAGTTAACGAACCTTCATCATCGAACGGCGGTTTTAACCAAAAAAAACATGATTGCTTTACTCGGTGTTCAAACTTTTGACCAGGGCGGCACGATTTGCCGGGTTGACCCGCGCGAAGGTAAACCTTCCGTCCAAATCTACGATAATCCGGCTGACGCGCTCGATTGGTTCAAACGTAGTCTCCGCACAAGCCGCAAAAACGGATGGCAAGTTGTTTATGATGGGTTGCCGCTTCATGGTTAGTGCAAAGTGCAGAGTGCAGAGTATTAAATCAAGGCGAGAATATCTGACAAAGACTTGCTTTTCAACTCATCACTTTGCACTTTGCACTTTGCACTATGCTTTTGGTTATTGACGTTGGCAACACCAACACCTCGCTCGGCGTGTTTGACGCGGCGGAATTGATTGCGCATTGGCGAATGGCAACCGTTCGTTACCGCACTTCTGACGAGTACGGCGTTTTGGCGCGGCAAATGTTTTCGCTTTCCGGAATTGATTACGAGCAAATTTTTGCTGTCGTCATTGCCTCAGTCGTGCCGCCGCTCAACCAGACGATGGAGCGAATGGCGGAAAAGTATTTTGGACACACGGCTGTTTTTGTTGACAATCGCACGGACACGGGCTTGACGATCAAATACGAACCGCCAACCGATGTCGGAGCGGACAGAATTGTTGATGCGGTTGCCGCTGTTCATCGGTATGGTACGCCGTGCATTGTCGTTGATTTCGGAACCGCGACGACTTTTGATGCTATCAATGCAGCGGGTGAATATTTGGGCGGCGTCATTACGCCGGGTATCACAATTTCTTCGGACGCGCTTTTTGCCCGTGCCGCCAAACTTCCGCGCGTTGAAATTAAAAAACCTCCCACTGTTATCGGCAGTTCGACCGTTGGTTCGATTCAATCGGGACTATATTACGGTTACGCCGGTTTGGTTGACGGGATTTTGCGCCGGATGATGCTTGAATTGGGCGCGACGACGCACGTTGTGGCAACCGGCGGGTTAGCTTCGCTGATCGCGCAGGCTTCGGAGTTAATCGAAATCGTTGACGACACGCTCACGCTCGAAGGTCTGCGGTTGATCTATGAACGTCGAAATAAAAGCGTTTAGCTTGACAGCCGCCAGTTTGAAACTTAAAATTATCGTTTTGTCTATTATCAGAAATTAGCAATCAAAGAGTTGGAGAAATAAAGTTTAGCAATGCCAAATCATAAATCAGCCGAAAAGCGTGTTCGCCAAACGGCTCGCAAAAACGAAGTCAACCGCAACAACCGCAGTCGTCTGCGCACTGCAATCAAAAAATTGCGCGGCGCCATTGGCGAAAGCAACACCGAGACGAGTCAGGAGTTAATGCCGCAAACCGTTTCAATGATTGATAAAATGGTTCACAAAGGCATTATTCACCGCAATGCGGCAGCACGCCACAAATCGCGCTTGAGCAAGCACGTCGCCAATCTTGCTGCAAAATAATTCCTTTTAACTAAATAGCTACGAAATATTACACGCTATTGACTCCGATTTTGTAAGACAAGTTTGCAAATGGCGCAATTGAGCGTGTATTTTCGTTTTATTAAAACTCTGTCTTTGCGCAGTTTAGCGGACAACTTTTAAGATGCAACAGACAATCAAAAACGTGGTTTTATGGAATTACGGGCGAACGGCTTGGCAATACGATATTCTTTGCATCTTGATCTTGGGGTTCATCTTTTTAACTCCCCCGGATTGGTTTAGCAACGGCAAAGAACGCACACAGCTAGTCAGCGTTTTCGTTACCAGGTTAATTGTCAGTGCAAACGATTTTTCTCCCGATTTAAGCGAGTCGTCAAAATTGCAGCGGGTGCGCGAATTAAGCGGTAATAAAAACGCAAATATTGTCGGCTGGCGCGAGAAAAAAGACGACGCTGGGCGCCTTACGAGTTACGAAATTGATGTTCGCTAATATTCCATAATTCCTGTTTGAGCAAAATTATTATCTTGGAGCATTTATGAAAAATTCATTTCAGTATGTGTTAGCGTCAATTGCATTAGCTTTTGTTTTTGGTGCAGTGACGCAGGCAAACGCGCAAGGTCCCGAAGCCATTCGCCTTCTTTACCAAAAAATGGACAAAAATCTGCAGACTTTGACTTCTCTCAAGACCGGTATTCGGATGGAGAAATATAACGTGCAGTTAAAAGATTACGATGACCGACGCGAAGGCGTAGGAATGTTTATTCCGATCAAGAAAAGTAAAAGCGTTAATTTTCGCCTTGATTGGACAAAAGGAGCACAGGAAAGTTTATCAGTTGTTAACGGTGAATATAAATTGTATCAGCCGCGTCTCGGACAAGTTATCGTTGGCAAAAACAAGGAAGTGCAGAAGAACGACAATGCGGGCAGTATTTTTAAGCTCATTAATATGTCCGCCAAAGATTTGAAAACCAATTTTAATGCCAACTGGCTCGGACAGGAAGTAGTCGCCAATGTTCATTCAGCTTACAAAATACAATTGACTCCAAAAACACAAATGAATTTTGATCACGCGGAAGTTTGGGTCAACGAAGACGGAATGGTCGTACAAATTAAAGTTTACGAAAAAAACAATGACTGGACGAACGTGCTTTTGTTTGACATTCAGAAGAACGCGCCTATTACGCTCAAAGAAATAGCGTTGAATCCTCCAAAAGGAACTAAAATCGTCAAAAGTTAGTGTTTAGAATATGTTTCTCAAAAGGCTTTGGCTCGGAATAGTCAAAGCCTTTTGTTATGAGTACCGACTTTAGTCGGCTGCTTAATTGCCGACTAAAGTCGGTACTCATAACAACGGCAATTGAAAACATTTGATTGCCCGTCTATAATTCTAGCTTTTATCAGTGTTGTCATTTTCAGGCTTCTTTTTTAAATGGAGAAAACGAGTAAATTAAATCGTTGGTTGCGCGGCGTCAAACATACGGCACGCGCTTTTGCCTCAACGCGCCACGTCGTTTTGGTTCATATTGTTCCGATGCGCCGTTGCAATCTGGCTTGCGCTTACTGCAACGAATACGACAAAACTTCAGATCCAGTACCAATTGCCGAAATGCTTAAACGCATTGATAAGCTTGCCGCGCTTGGCACTTCGATTGTAACGATTTCGGGCGGAGAGCCAATGATGCACCCGGAAATTTATGACGTTATTGCCCGCATTCGCCAGCATGGGATGATCGCCGGTTTGATCTCCAACGGCTATTATTTTCAGCCTGATAAAATTAAGAAACTTAATGAAGCCGGTCTCGATTATCTGCAAATTTCGATTGATAACGTTAATCCGGACGAAGTTTCCAAAAAGAGTCTGAAAGTTTTGGACGGCAAACTCAAAAACCTCGCCGAACACGCGCGCTTTCAGGTCAACATCAATTCGGTTGTCGGCGGCGGAGTCCAAAATCCGGAGGACGCGCTCACGATTGCCAACCGTGCGGTTGAATTAGGTTTTTCTTCGACCGTCGGTGTCATTCACGACGGTGACGGATTGCTTAAAGGCTTAACCGACCGCGAGAAAGAGATTTTCTGGCAAATCAAGAATCTCGGCACAAAAAGCTACGCGCGTTGGAATTGGTTTCAAAACGATCTGGTTGACGGCAAAGAGCATCAATGGAAATGCCGCGCCGGAGCGCGTTACCTTTACATTGACGAATTTGGAATGGTCAATTGGTGTTCGCAGCAGCGCGGCAATCCAGGAATTTCACTGGCCGACTACACCATGAGTGATTTCGACCGCGAGTATATAACGGAAAAATGGTGTGCTCCATCCTGTACTATTCAATGCGTTCACCAAGTTGGTCTGCTCGACGCCTGGCGCGATAAACAAATTTCGCCCGCCGATTACAACAAGAAAAGTGGCGGTAAAGGTTTGAAAAAAGAAACTGTCGCTCAGGTTTTGAGCGCGGACTAATTTTAAGATTAACCAAACTCGCACTTTGAAGAAACGGCGAGTGCTCATCTTGACTCTCTTCGCATTGTGCAAAGATAAACGGCAGGATGAAAACCAAGACTCAATTAATAATTTCCTGAGGAAATAATCATGAAAATTTTAATGGTTTTACTCGTGGTTGTAGGTATTTTTGTTTTTGAAGTATCCGCACAAGAAACAAAACTTAAGTGGTTTGGACATGCGGCGTTTTCGATTACGACACCTAAAGGCAAGGTTTTGTTAATAGATCCTTGGCTAAAAAACCCTTCAAACCCTGAAGCCAAGGACAATAAAGACCCGTTAGCCGCTATTTCTAAAGTTGACTACATTCTTCTGACACATGGGCACCGCGATCACGTTGGCGATGCGGTTGAAATAGCCAAAAAGACGGGAGCAGTACTTATCAGCAACCCTGAATTAGCGGGGAATTTAGTTAAGCTCGCGGATTTCCCAAGCAAACAAGCTGAAACAGATGCAATTATGGGAATTGGCGGCGAAATTCAAATTGCTGATGGTGAGGTTATGGTTGCAATGACACCGGCTGTTCATTCGAGCAGTGTTTTTAATCCAAAAGCGGGCATAACCGAAGCTGAACGTGCTTACGGCGGAAATCCAGCGGGATTTGTCTTGACAATCAAAAATGGTCCAACCATTTATCATTCCGGCGATACGGCATATTTCAAAGATATGGAAACTATTGGTGAGCAATATCAGGTTGATTTGGCTTTACTAAATATCGGCGGTCATTTTGGAATGGAACCGAAGATGGCGGCAAAAGCGGCACAATCTGTTCGCGCAAAACTGGCAATTCCGCAACACTACGCTACGTTTCCCGGAATCGTTCAAACGTCCGATGGTTTCGCCGCCGATCTTAAAAAACTAAAAATACCTTTTTATGAAATGAAACCTGGAGAAACCATCTCGTTTCGCGGCAAACAAATGATGAAAAAATAAGTATCTGAAAAAAGGCTGTTTCGTGTAAGGAGCGCAATCAGGTCACAAGTGAAATCGAATTCAATGTTTATCGTGCGGCGCGTAGATCCCTCGAAGTTGGCCGAAAGAAGCCAGCAGGGAACATTTGGCACCAATGTCAAAGCAATTATGGCTTACCTAACCTGACGACCTCATCTCACCCCGCGATACGGTTGAAAACACCAAAACAGCTCTTACTTATCAAAACGTTGAAGGAGGAACTCGATGAAAGTAGTTTGCCCGAATTGCAAAGAGGAAAACTCGGCGATGGCTGAACATTGCCAATGGTGCGGCGAGGAGTTGACAAAGAGTGGTGCGGGGACGAAAGAAATCTTGAAATCGGCGAATGAGTCAGCGGTTGAAGTGAAAAGCAGCTACGACCGAATGAAACTCGTCGGAGTGATTATCGCGGTGGCGATTGGCAGCGCGGCATATCGTCTGCTCGTGTGGAAGCATCTCGAACAAACCTCCGCACTCTTTATCGGCTTGCCCGCTTTGCTCGCAACAGCGGCGGTATTTTTGCCGCGAGCGAAAAGCGCGACCGGGATGATTATGAAAGTGTTGACGCTGGCACTACTTATCTCCGGCATCTTGCTCGGAGAAGGTTTTATCTGCATCTTGATGGCTGCGCCGATTTTCTACTTCGTGGGTCTCGTCATCGGTTTAATCTATGACTATTCGAAGCGTAGAAACGAATCGAACGCCAACAGGAATTTGGGCTTAGTGCTGCTGCCGATTCTTTTAATGAGCTTCGAAGGCACAAAGAATCTTTCTTTTTCGCGCGATGAAACCGTTACCGTTGAACGCATCGTGACGGCTAACGCCCGGCAAGTCAAACAGGCTTTGAGTCAAACGCCGCATTTTGAAAAAACGCTGCCGCTTTATTTGCGTCTCGGTTTTCCAAAACCCGTTTCTGCGAGCGGCGCGGGGCTAAACGTCGGCGACCGACGCACGATAAATTTTGCGGGCGGTGAAGGCAAACCCGGCGAATTGATTCTTGAAGTGATGGAAGTTAAACCGAACTCGGTGCGTTTTCGCCGCGTGTCGGATACAAGTCATATCGCGCATTGGCTTGATTGGAAAGAGGCGGAAGCGACTTGGACACCAATTGATGGAGAGCATACAAAAGTCAATTGGACGTTAAATTATACAAGGCGTCTTGACCCGGCTTGGTACTTCGCCTTTTGGGAGCGTTACGGCGTTGGCTGCTCGGCGGATTATTTGATTGACACCTTTCAGTAATCAGAGAACTTCTCAAAAGTGCTGAAACACGCACGAAGTAAGTTAGATTTTCGCCCTTACTTCGTGCGTGTTTCTTAAATCTGATGGACCCAGTAGATAAAGTAATTTTGATTCGAGCCGCCGGAATTTTCTTGCCTGTACTTTTGATATTTGGCTGGTGTTTGTGGCGCAAGAAGCCCGCGCGCGGGCAGATAGTCGGAGCTCTGCTCGCGTGCGGATGGAACATTCCGGCTTTGCTGCTCATGAATCTTCTCGCCGCGCGTTTCGGCTGGTGGAATTTTGCGGCGCAAGGCGGACTCTTTCAAGAAATGCCCGTCGAACTTTATCTAGGTTGGATCTTGCTCTGGGGCGCGATTCCGATTCTTGTTTTTCCGCGAATGCGCTGGTGGTTGATGCTGCTTGTTTTTTTTGGGGCGGATTTGATTGTGATGCCCGCTTGTAGCCCCGTCGTCGAGCTCGGAGATAATTGGTTAGCGGGCGAATTGTGCGGGCTGGCGGTTTGTTTGCTGCCCGCGCAGCTGTTGGCGCGTTGGACGCGGAATCGCAGTCATCTGGCCGGGCGGGTGATTCTCCAAATTATAATTTTCAGCAGCCTGCTGTTTTGGGTTTTGCCGGCCGTCATTCTCGATCAGACAAACGAAACTTGGGCAATGCTTTTCAAGCGTTCGAGTTGGTTAAACAGCCTCGCCTTACAGCTTTTGTCACTTCCGGCGATTCTCGGTTTGAGCGCGGTGCGGGAATTTTATCTTCGCGGAAAAGGGACGCCCGTCCCTTACGACCCGCCGAAACGTCTCGTCACGAGCGGCGTTTATGCGTATCTTGCCAATCCGATGCAGGTGGCGATGTGCCTGCTCCTGGCGGGCTGGGGCGCGATGCTCGGAAGCGTTTGGGTTGGGGCGGCGGGGGTGATGTCTTTGATTTACAGCACCGGACTGGCAGCATGGGACGAAAGCGCGGATTTGAAAGAGCGATTTGGCGATGATTGGAGGAATTATCGTCTGGAAGTCCGCAATTGGTTTCCGCGCTGGCGACCCGTCGGGCGAACAATCTCACAAATTTATGTTGCTGAAAGTTGCGGCAAGTGCAGCGAAATCGGCGCGTGGCTGCGTGCGAGAAAACCTGTCGGTTTGGAAATCATCGCCGCCGAAAATCATCCGACGCGAGACTTGTCCCGGTTGACTTATGAAGACGAAGAATTTCGCGCCGAAGGCATCATTGCGTTTGCGCGTGCGCTGGAGCATCTAAATTTCGCGTGGGCTTTTGTCGGTTGGTCGTTGCAATTTCCACTGATCTGTCAATTCGCGCAATTACTAATTGACGCGAGCGGCGGCGAAAGGCAATTTGTGAGAGGGAGCAGCAGCGCAGCAGCAGCATGTTCGTTAACGACGGATACCCTCGAAGACGAGGCCATTGAATCCTTGCTAGGATGAAAGATAAATTGAGTTTGATCTATTTCGTAATTCGTAATTGATGAGAGATGTCGTTAAGAATTCTTCATTTGGAAGACAATCTGCTCGACCCTTGGTTGGTCGTAGCCAATCAGAAGATATCAAAGAAGCTGAACTTAACAAACAGGTGCTCGGAACTCCGAAGATTGAAGCGCCTTTTGATCAGTTGCCTATGTCGGTTCAACAAATAATACTATGAGTATTGAATAATCCGAAAGCTGTCGAATCCGTTCGGCATCATTCAAAACTTGCGCCATCACGATAATTACCGCAATCTAACAATTTATTCGAGCGTAATACCCCATTAAAAATTGGAATTCGACATTAATTCGGTTTGCAGCTTGTCAATTGTTTTAACGGTGGCGCCTGAATTTTCTTGTAAAACGGCAAAAGCGTTGTCTGCCAATGTTGCGCATTTTGTGTCGTTTGACAGCAGAGCACGGAAGTTTTCAGCTAGGGCGATTGGAATCTCAGTTTCTTTTAATTCGGAAAGCTGAATAATTGCCTCACGAGCGAGAAACGTTTTGACAACTGCGGCAAAATTCATTGTGTAAAAGCCTGTGACAATTGCACGGCGAGCGGCAGCGGGTTCGAGAATGTTTTGCCCGCCATGCGGAATCAGGCTTCCGCCGACAAAAACCAGCGCTGCCAATGGATATGCGGCGCGCAGCTCACCCACACTGTCGAGCAGAACGACATCAGCTTGTATGTCTGTTTTGTCTAATTCAGATGAACGTCGCGCTAAAGTAAAGCCCGATTCTTTAATTAATTCCGCAATTCGTTCGAATCTTTCCGGGTGGCGCGGCACAATCATCAAACGCGCTGAATCAATCTGCTTATGCAGTTTTTTGAAGGCGGCGAGAATCCATTTTTCTTCAGGTTCATGCGTGCTAGCAGCGACGATCAACGGACGCCCTGGTTCAAAATCAAACCTTGCTCGTAATTCTCGCGTCAGATCGTTTTCGTTTTCGTTAATTGCCAAATCGTATTTAATATTTCCCATCACGAAAACTCGTTGTGAGTCGCAACCTAAATCAACAATTCTTCTTGCATCCGCCGCATCGCTCATCAAAGCTAAATCTAAGTTTGATAACACTTTTCGCATCAAGCCGCGAATCAGACTGTAGTTTTTAAAGGATTTCTCGGACAGTCTGCCGTTGACGAGCGCGATTTTAATATTTTGTCTTTTCGCTTCACGCAGAAAATTGAACCAGAGTTCGGTTTCCATAATCAACATCACGTCCGGCTTGATTTCCTGCAAAACGCGGCGCACCGTAAATTGCCAATCAAAAGGAAAGTAAAAGACAAGTGCGGCTTGGTTGTGAAAAATTGTTTGGGCGAGGGCTTGTCCGGTTTTTGTCGTCGTGGAAACAACCAACCGATAATCGGGGAAGTTTTCTAAAAGCGCTTTAGCCAAAGGTTTGGCGGCATTAACTTCACCAACCGAAACGCAGTGCAGCCAAATGATTTTTTTGTTTTGTCGGTCAAAATCCGGCAAGTATCCGAGCCGCTGCAAAAATCCGGCGGCGTATTTGCCTTTGCGAGCCGCGTCCCACAAAAAACGTGGCAAGAGCAGCAGAAACCCAATTGTCAGAGCAAAACTGTAGAGAAGGTACACAGAAAGTTCAAAGTTCACAATTCAAAGTTCACAGTTCGAGAATATAACCTTAAACTTTAAACTTGGAACTTTGAACCATTTTTATTTCACTCGTTCGAGGTAGCGTG
The DNA here is from genome assembly GCA_040005335.1 of Pyrinomonadaceae bacterium. Lineage (GTDB taxonomy): Bacteria > Acidobacteriota > Blastocatellia > Pyrinomonadales > Pyrinomonadaceae > JBBQUS01. Next base: position 12,566 of record JBDTZD010000401.1, read on the forward strand.
ATTCAGTTGGGTTAACTCGAATTTTTTCGCCCGATTCGATAAATGGCGGAACTTGAATTGTGACGCCGTTTTCGAGTGTGGCTGGTTTGTTGGTATTAGTAACGGTCGCGCCTTTTAAAGCGGGTTCAGTATATTCGACCGCAAGTTCCATCGAATCCGGCAGTCTAACGCCGATTGGCGTTCCGTCATAAAGCTCGACTTCGATTTTTAAGTTGGGCATTAACCAAGCAGCGGCATCACCCAATTCTTCTTCGGTCAAGGCAACTTGCTCGTAGGTTTCCGTGTTCATCAAATGATGATGGTCGCCGTCTGAGTAAAGATATTCCATCTCTTGTTGTTCGAGCGAGATTTTATCAATCGTATCGTTAGCGCGAAAACGATGTTCAAATGATGAACCAGTTAATAAATTTCTGAGTCTGGTTTGTACCATTGCGCGCAAATTGCCCGGCGTGTGATGCCGGAAATCCATGATTTTGCATGGTGTGCCTTCAAATAAAATCACCATGCCTTTGCGAATATCATTAGCCGAAATTGCCAT
>JBDTZD010000003.1:0-3864 GCA_040005335.1 Pyrinomonadaceae bacterium
TCTAAGATTGATGAGCAAGTTTGAGACGTTCGATGCTTCGCGCTTTGCCGGTTTCTTCGTCAACGTCAATGACAACGGCGCAAATCCACACATCGCCTTCTGCGTGACCGGCGCGTTTTCCCGGAACGCGGGTAAAACGCCAGATTACATCATCTTTATTCATCCCAATGACGCCGTTATGACTGCCGGTCAACCCGATGTCAGTGATATAAGCCGTCCCAGCCGTCAAAATCCGTTCATCAGCAGTTTGAACATGCGAGTGAGTTCCGACAACAGCCGAAACGCGCCCGTCCAAAAACCAGCCCATAGCACATTTTTCGCTGGTTGCTTCGCAGTGAATATCTACCAAGCGCACTTTAATATCGGCTGGCAATTCGTTAACGAGCGTATCGGCGGCTCGAAAAGGGTCTTCTGAGTTTGGAGCCATAAAAACGCGTCCGATAAAATTCATTAGCGCATATCCAACACCGTTTTTGGTTTCGCCAAGATAAAGTCCGCTACCCGGCGTCCCAATCGGATAATTGGCGGGGCGCAAAACGCGCGGTTGCTTTTCGTAGTAAACAGCAGATTCCTGTTTGTCAAAACTATGATTACCGCCGGTCATCGCATCAATACCGCTTTGAAGCAGCTGTTCACCGATTGACTCCGTAACACTGGAACCATTGGCGACGTTTTCGCAATTCATCACCGCCAAATCAATTTGGTACTGCTCGCGCAAATCCTGAATTCGTTCTAAAACAGCCGTTCTTCCAGGACGCGCAAAAACATCGCCGATAAATAAAATTCGCATTTTTTTAGAGTAAATAGTAAATGGTGAATAGTAAATAGCAAGTTCAAAAGAACGATTCACTATTTACTATTCACCATTTACAAAGACAAAGGGTTTCCGCGAAAGCCGTGACCGAAAGCCGTAATTGAACCTTTACGAGAAAGGTGGGTGGCTTCGTGTAAGTCCGTCTCCTCTGGACATTCTCTGCGCTGAAAGAAGTCACTGGCGGCGGCAATCAGCCTCCCGGTGTTACGACATTGGCTCAACTTAAATGCTTCGGTTCACTAACCCCGCAGAACCTGTAAAAGTGCCCTCTGTCAAACAAAATATTATCACAGCCTAAGTTTTTCGGAAAATTTAAGCAAAGTATTTTTAAGGTTTTTTGTTTGACTTTATTAAAACTAATTTGGTAGTTCCGGAATGTTTTCAGATTGAGTTGTCGGTTGAGCTTCAGCCGGGGGACGCGCTTTTAACAGTCTATCGAGCATTTCAACACATTCCGTGCTGCGCGAAGCAAGCTGCGCATCCGCCGATTCGTGAACGGATTTCAAACGGTGCAATTCGTCAGCAATGTGCAGGGCAGCCAGAATAGCGACTTTAAGGCTGTCAACGGTGAGAGTCCCGGAAGAAATTTCGCGCATTCGTTTATCCACGAAATCGGCGAGGCGCATAATATATTCGCTGTCGCCATCGGAGCGAATACTATAAGTTTGATTGTAAATCTCAACTCTGATTGAAGGGGCGTAATCATTTCTGTTGCGGCTTTCAATCATAATGTTAGTGCCTTCGTTCACTTCCGCATCACCTCAGCCATTTCAGGATCAATTACTGCGATTGCATCGAGCATTGCTTCGACTTTCAAACGGATTGTATCACGCTCTGTTAATAATCTTTCGACCTGCTCTTCGAGTCGTCCCTTTTCTTCGAGCAAACTGCTGACTTGATGACGAATCGAGGAAATTTCGCGCTCTAAGCGATCTCTTTCCTCGCGCATTTGTTTGGCTACTTCGATGGTGCGATAAATTTTATCTTCAAGATGTGAGAATTTTTCTAAACCGGGAAGTCCGCCCATCGTCATTATGCTCCAATTTTCCTATTTTCAACTTCGCCCGAAATTCGTTCGATTATGCTTTCAATTTCCTAAAAACGCAACTTTACTGCAAAGCGTTTTTCAAGTGCCGTGAGAATCGCATTGTGCGAATACTCAGCTTCTTCTTCCCGCAAGGTGCGGTCAAGTGCGCGATATTCGAGCCTGATTGTCAACGAACGTTCATCATCAGCAATTCCTTTGCCTTGATAAACGTCCACGAATTCGATGCTTTGCCAAAATTCGGGTTTCTCAGATGCGATAAAGTCGGTAATTTCACCAAATGTAACGCTGCGTTTAATGAGCAGAGAAATATCACGCGAAATGTTCGGAAAACGCGATAAGGGTTGATAAAGAACTGGTTGCGAAGTGGTTGCAAGCAGTTTTTGCAAATCAACTTCTGCGACGAAAACGGCTTGCTTGAATTTATAGTTTGCCGCTACTGCATCTGAAAGTCTGCCGACTGAGCCGATTTGTTCGCCGCCTAAGAAAACCACAGCCGCTTGCCCGTCTCGCAAATGTTTAACGCGCGCGGCTGCAAAATTTAAACCGGGCAGATTCATTGCTTCAACTGCGGATTCAAGAGCGCCTTTCAGATCATAAAAATCGAGCTCACGTGCGGCTTCAGCACGATTTGCCAAACTTGCGCCGCCCGTCATGACAATTGCAAAGGCTTCCTTTTCAGTTGGCAATTCACCAGACCCGCCAAATGCCGCGAAGACGGTGCCGATTTCAAAAAGCTGCACGTTGCGCGAGCCCTGATTAAAATTTTCGCGCAGTGCGCCGAGTAATCCGGGAAGCAAAGTCGGGCGCATCCGCACCGCGCCTTCGATAATCGAATCACGGAGAGTGACGAATTTGGTTGTATTGCTGCCTTCAATAAATTCGTCAACCAGATCGGGCAGCAGTTCAAATTCGTCGTCATGTTTCGTATCTATAAAACTGTAAGATATTGCTTCGTTTAATCCTAAATCGGATAAACTTTGCCGAACAGCTTTTTTGCGTTTTTCGTTCGGCTGATACGATCCTGCTCCAAAAGCAGGCGGTAATTCTTCAGCGATCTGGTCGTAACCGATCTGACGCGCGATTTCTTCGACCAAGTCTTCTTCGCGCTCCATGTCGTGCCGCCAGGTCGGAGCCGCAAAGACAATGCTTTCCATTGCTGCGTCCTCACGCATTTCAAAACCGAGCGCGGTCAGAATCGGCAGCATTTTTTCCGGTTCGACTTTAAGCCCGGTTAATGCTTCGACTCGGGCGGGGCGAAATGGAATTACAATTTCTTCAACCGGGTTTGGATAAACGTCAATCGCATTTTCCGTCGCCGTGCCGCCTGCAATTTCACAAATCAATTCAACGCAGCGATTTGAGGCGCGAAGAACATTTTCAATGTCAGTTCCGCGTTCAAAACGATAGCTGGCTTCGGTGGCAAGTCCGAGTTTGCGCGAAGTCTGTCGAATATTTTCGCGCTTGAAAAAGGCAGCTTCGATTAAAACATCAACCGTCTGGTCGGAAATGCCGGAATCCATCCCGCCCATTACACCGCCGATTGCGACGGGCTTTTCTGCGTCGCAGATGAGCAGCATATTTTCATCAAACTCTCGTTCAACCGCGTCAAGCGTTGTCATTTTCTCGCCTTTTTCCGCACGACGCACGACAATGCGTTTTCCCGACAATTTCTCAAAATCAAAAGCGTGCAGCGGCTGCCCCAGCTCATGCATGACATAGTTAGTAATGTCAGCAATATTATTAATTGATCTCTCGCCAACAGCTTCCAAACGTTTTACCAGCCAATCGGGTGACGGGGCAACCTTAACCCCGCGGATAAGCCGAGCCGTGTAACGCGGACAAAGTTCCGTATCCTCAACGATGACTGAGCTTAATTGTTCAATATTGCCGCTGGTATTTTTGATTTCAAAATTTTTAACTTTTAATTTTGAATTTTGAATTGCCGCGATTTCGCGGCTGACGCCAAGATGCGAATTACAATCAGCGCGATTTGAAGTCAAAT
>JBDTZD010000212.1:0-13006 GCA_040005335.1 Pyrinomonadaceae bacterium
TATAAATCACCGTTCCAGTCGAGAATAAACGTTTCAATTGAAGGTTCTGCTTTATCGTCAAAGGTCGGGCGAAGACCGACGTTTGAAATGCTGCGCCGCCATGCTCCTTCAATTAAAGTCGCCGTCACATAAACGCCTCGTTTCGGAATTACGCGATTGACTGTTTGGAGATTGGCGGTCGGGAAACCAATTGTTCGCCCGCGCTCGAACCCGCGCACGACTCGGCCCTCAATCCCGTAAGGTCGTCCCAGCATTCTCCGCGCCAGATTGACCGCTCCATCGTGCAGAAGCTGTCTAATTTTACTCGAACTGATGCGACATCCGCGCAGCGATATTTCAGGGACTTCATGGGCAAAAAAACCGAGTTCTGTGCCTAAACGTCGCAACATCTCAATATTTCCTGCGCGATTCTTGCCGAAAGCAAAACCTTTTCCTAAATAAACTTCGCGAGCTTGCAGTCGCTCAAAAATCGTATCGCGCAAAAAGTCTTCGGCATTTGTTTGGGCAAAATCATGATTAAAGCGAATAATAATTGCTTGTTCGATTCCGAGAACCTCAAATGCTCCAAGTCGTTGGTCGAGCGTCTGGAGCATCGGCGGCGCGTTCTCCGGCTGCAAAACCGCTCGCGGATGCGGATCGAAAGTAATGGCGGTCGGCACAGCATTGATAATGGCAGCGCGGCTGACCACCGTTTCCATGATGCGCTGATGCCCCAGATGCAGCCCGTCAAAAACGCCGAGCGTCAACACCGTCGGGCGCAAAATTTCGGCATTTTCGGTTCCGTGAAAGATTTTCATTTTCAGGCGACGAGATGTTTGTATTCGGCATGTTTTTTGATGTACGCGGCGACAAACGCGCAAGCCGGATTGACTTTCTTGCCATCGCTTTTAACCGACTCCAGCGCTCCTTTAACTAGATAACTGCCAACGCCCTTGCCTTCGAAAGACGCCGGAACTTCGGTGTGCGTCATCGTTACCACGTCACCGTCGTCTGTGTATTCAATAAATGCTTTTTTGTCTTCGAGTTCAACTTCAAAACGACGTTCTTCTCGGTTGTCCGTTACTGTTAAATCATTGGTGTCCATAATTTTATTCGTCCTCTGTCAGTGTTAATCCGTCATATGCGAAATGCACGTTCTGAGGCAGTTTCGCCGAATCGCGTTCATATAAAAATTCGTGATTTAAATGCGTCAGAAAAGCCCGTTTCGGTTTGAGCTTTTCAATGTATGCCAAAGCCTGCTCAAGCCCAAGATGCGTCGGGTGTGGTTTGTTACGAACGCAGTCAATCACCAAAACGTCTAAATCGCGTAAATTATCCATTGTGGTTGCCGGAATTTCGCTCAAATCTGTCGCGTAAGCAAAATCGTTAAAACGAAATGCCAAAATCGGCAACTTACCGTGAATTACCGTGAGCGGCGTTACTTCCAGATTTTCCGCAAAACAAAATCCCGCGTTTTCTTCGATAATGTGCGGAATGAGTTGCGGAAGACCACCACCGATTTGTGTCGGCTGAAATACATATTGAAAAATACGGCGTAAATCAACCCAATCGCGTTCCCCCGCGTAAATCCCGATTGCGCCGTGACGAAAATTAAGTGCGCGCAAATCGTCCATCCCAAAAACATGATCGGCATGACAATGCGTAATCAAAACCGCATCGAGACGAGTGATCTTGTGTCGCAAGGCCTGTTGGCGAAAATCGGCAGATGTGTCAACCAAAATGCGTTTGTCGCCTTGCTCAATCAAAATGGAAACGCGAAGACGGTTGTCGCGCGGATCTGGAGAGGTGCAGACTTCGCACTCACACCCGATAAACGGAACGCCGGTCGAAGTTCCGGTCCCTAAAAAAGTTAGCTTCATTTATCACTAAACATTTAAGCATTTATCATTAAACTGATGTTTAGTGATAAATGCTTAATGATAAATGTTACCTACCTAAAATGTCTTTGCCGGAAAATTTCTGCGCGGCGTTTTTCATCATTTCCGCTTCTTGTTTTTTCATCTGCACTTCCGCTAGACGCGCAAGCTGAACATACTGCATTCGCAAATCGGAAAGCAGCCCGTCATAAAGTTTTTGTTCTTGCGGATGCAAATTGCCTTTAGTTTTTTCGTGCAGCATCGCTAAAACTTCTAGCCAGTAACGACTCGTTTCCAAATCGGCGGCGCGTTTTCCGGTCATCGGATTTTCAGTCAAACCCATCGCGGCGGCAGCTTGGCTGGCAAGCGAAAGCAAAAAATTGGCGAAGCTTGCCGGATTTTCCGCTCCCGGAATATTTGATTCATCAAAGGGAGCGTCGTCAGGAAACTCTTCCGGTTGCGTTTCCTCTGCAAGCGAATCAGTGGCCAAATTCATCGAAAAATCTATCGGCTCATCTGCCGGTAAATCAATTGGTTCCGTTTCACTGAACGGCGTTTCAGCAGGCTGCAATTCTGTTGCTGTAACAGACGGCGTTTCTGCAGCAACCGGTTGTGGCTTTGGTTCTTCGATGATGACGCCTTCGCGCAAACTTCCGTCAACGTTAAATTTACGCCGGTCGGCAATCTTAAAAGTGGTTTCCTCTTCGTTCACATTTTCTTCTGTCATTATGGTATTCATTTCTCCAATAAAATTTCGATATTTCAAATTTAGCATTTCAATGAAATTTAGTTCAAAATCATTTTTATTATGCAAAGTTTTGACGAGTTAGTTAAAATCATGGCGAGGCTTCGCGCACCGGGCGGTTGCCCATGGGACAGAGAACAGACTTACGCTTCGCTCGCGCCGTATTTATTGGAAGAAACTTACGAAGCCTTTGACGCGATTCAGGAAGCTGACGCCACTGGAGAGACAACGCATCTGCGCGAAGAAATTGGCGACGTTTTGCTCCAAGTCGTATTTCATTCCACAATTGCGGCGGAAAAAGGTGATTTTACAATTGAAGATGTGGCGCGTGGAGTTGCTGAAAAACTAGTTTTGCGTCATCCGCACGTTTTCGGCGACAAAAATCTGGCAACGGCTGATGACGTTTTAAACAGTTGGGACGAATTAAAACGCACCGAACGGGCTGTCACGGGTAAAACGGAAAAGCCAAAAGATTCGATTTTGGAAGACGTTCCGGTTCATTTTCCAGGTTTACTCGAAGCCCAAAAACTGACAAAAAAAGCTGCCAAGGTCGGATTTGACTGGCAAGATGCAGAGCAAATTTTCGACAAGCTGCGCGAAGAAGTTGAGGAACTAAAAGACGCGCTCAAAGCCGGAAGTGAAATCTCAATCGAAGAAGAAATAGGTGATTTGCTGTTTGTCATAGTCAATTTAGCCAGACATTTGAAAACCGATGCGGAGACGGCTTTGAAAAAAACAAATCGCAAATTTAGAAAGCGCTTCGCCTTTATCGAAAAACGATTAACTGAACAAAATAAATCCTTGCCGGAAGCCACTCTCGCCGAGATGGACGCTCTCTGGAACGCTGCGAAAAAAGAAAAATCTTAAAGTTAATGATAATTTAATTGAAAGTGTTTAAATTTGTTGTTAAAGTAACTGGCTTAGTCTTCTAAAAGGATGAAAGGTTTCGAATTTATGAAAAATACCACTCTTGGGACACATTTTAGACGCAGCAGCATGGCAAGCGTTTTGTTGCTGACGCTCTTCTCAACTTCTTCGATGTTCGCCTTGGCCGCAACGCCGGACAAACGATTGGCGGGCGAATTGATTGTTGCCGGAACAAGCGCTAATACGGATGCAGCAGTCGTCATGGTTGACGGCGAACGCGCCATGTCGGGACGCAGCGTATTTTCTTCTTCAACTATTACGACTTCGGCAAATGCGGGCGCGACTGTCAGCCTCGGCAATGCGGGGCGCATCGAGCTTGCTCCGAACACCCAATTAAACTTAAATTTTACAGACAAAACGATTTCGGGAACAATTGCCGCCGGGCAGGTCAAAGTTTTTAGCTCCGCTGGTGTCGAAGCCAGAATTCAAACCAAAGACGACACAATTGTTGGCGACGTTAACCAAAATAATCTGTTTGCGGTTGACGTGCGGTCAGGAACAACCAATGCCGTCGCCGAAATGGGCGCGATTTATTCGAGCAACGGCAAAAAACTGGTGCAGCAAGATGCTGACAAAGATTCAGATCTTTCATCTAAAAATGTGATAGTTCCGCTTGCAATCTTTGCAGGCATTGTCGCCGTCGCCGTAATTTATGTGGTAACAAACAATGACAACAACAATGAAGTTATCGCCAGCCCAGTTAGGTAATCAGAATATTCAAACGCAATGCTGAAAAAGCGCGGGCAGTTTTGCCCGTGCTTTTTTGCCTGTAGGAAATTTACGCATTTCAAAAAGAAAGCAAAAGGCTGCTTATTGGCTGTCCGCAAGACTGTTTCGTAGCGAACTAAATTATCATTGCAATCAAATTAAACTTTGCTAAAATAAGACGGCGGCTTCCTGCAAACCTTTCGCTAATTGCTTACCTTCTGGGGAAATTTTAAAACTAATGAGCATGATTCAGTTTGTTAACAATTACCAAGACCTTTCGACCGACAGGGGATTTCAATTTAAATTTAATTGCGACAAATGCGGCAATGGTTTTATGTCGCGATTTCAGCCTTCGGTCTTAGGCACGGCTGGTTCACTTTTAAGAGCTGCCGGAGATTTATTTGGAGGCTGGGCAAGTTCGGCTGGTAATTCGGCTTACGAAGTGCAGCGTGCAGTTGGCGGCACAGCTCACGATTCCGCTTTACGCGAAGCGGTCGCCGAAGGCAAAGAGCATTTTCATCAATGTTCACGGTGCGGCAATTGGGTCTGTCCCGAAGTTTGCTGGAATGAACAAGCTAATCAATGTGAAGGTTGCGCGCCGCGTTTTGAGGAAGAAATAGCGTCGGCTCACGCTCACGCCAAAGCCAATGCGGTTCGGCAACAGCTTTACGAAAAAGCTCAACAGACAGATTATGCAGCGGACGTTGATATGAGCGCGGGTGCCCATCTGGCTTCTTCACAAGCCGTCAAACCGGCGCAGGAAAGTGCCGCCAATTCTTGTTCAAGTTGCGGTCATACAGTCGGCAGCGCAAAATTCTGCCCTGAATGCGGAACTCCGGCGAAACAAGCTAAGCCAACCTGCTCAGCCTGCGGCAATCAACCTGAAGCTCCGACGAAATTCTGTCCTGACTGCGGCGCAAAAATGTCTTGACTCTAGTGGATAACAAATAACAGATAATAGATAATGAACAACACAATAGGTTTTTAGTATTTATTTTAAATTGTCCAGTGTTTTTGTGGTTGCTGTCATTGAAAAAAAACAAGCCGGGAACTTTGATTTAAGCCAGTTTCGCCGACGATTTCCTCTCACAGTGGCAAATTTGGGCGCGATGCCGAACCGCGAAATGTGGCTCAGGCGGATTTGGGAGCTTGACGCGCGTTGGAGTAAAAGCCAGGAAGATGGCAGTTTTAGAGCGCATACAGAAGTTCTGTTTCACGAAAATGCGCCCGGTAATCTAAAAATAGAAGGCGAATTTGAAATTATTTACGCGGGCGGTGGCTTAGGTTTGCTTCATGCTGCCGTAATGTCAAAAAAGTTTAACCGCCGGGTTTTGGTTTTCGATGCCCATACAGTCGGGCGAACGCATCGCGATTGGAATATTTCAGACGAAGAACTATCCGAATTTGTCAACTCAGGACTTTTCACGTTAGATGAAATCGAACGCGCAGTGGTCAACCGTTACCGAACCGGCTTTGTCAAATTTCACGACGCTAATTCGAGACTTAAAACTCCGCCGCTTTTTATGGAAGGCGTTCTGGATGTAGCAATCGAAGCTGACACATTGTTGGGTCTAGCGGCGGAAAAACTAACACAATCTGCTACAAACTCAGTTTTGCTTAACGAGCATAAATTTATCCGCACCTTTGCTCTCCCCGATAAAGTTTTAGTCGAAGTTGAGAATCTAAAAACACAGGAGCGCCAGCTTTTTGCCGCTCGTCTTTTTGTTGACGCGACGGGAACGAATTCACCTCTTTCGCGCCAAATTAACGAAGGCAAATCAATTACGCATGTTTGCCCGACAGTTGGGACGGTCGCTCGCGGTTTTGTGCGCGGCGAGGCTCGCGACGAAGTTGATTTTGGCGTCGGGGAAATTCTCGTTAGCAACGAAGACTCTGCTAATGACCGGCAACTTATTTGGGAAGGCTTTGCCGGGAGCCGCCGCAAAGACGATTACACGACGTATTTGTTTTTTTACGACGCGATTGATTCACCTGCCGATAAATCCCTGCTTAATTTGTTTGAAGCATATTTTGAAAAACTCCCTAAATATAAGCGGCAAAGCGCACAATGGCGAGTGATTAAGCCGGTTTTCGGATATATTCCGAGTTTTCATCATCACGGTTGGAACAATCAGAAAAAAACCTCTGCGCGACGCGTTTTGCTCGTTGGTGACGCTGCCGGGTTATCAAGCCCTCTGACGTTTTGCGGTTTTGGCTCACATGTTCGCAATTTGCAACGGCTGACGCACCTCACTGATCTTGCTCTGCAGGAAGATTTGCTGGATGAAAAATCTTTAGGACAAATCAACGCTTATGAGCCGCGCGTAGCGCAAATGTCGAGCCTCGCCGAATTTATGCGCCCCGCTCCGAAAAGCCAATCCGCAACAGTCAATGAAACAATGAACGCCGTGATGCAGGCTCTGACTAATCTCAGCGGGGATGTCCGGCGTGATTTATTCAAAGACCGCATTTCTTTCGCAGCTTTTAAATCTCTGCTCCGTAAGACGGCAGTAATTCATCCCGCTGTGTTTAAAAGAATGTTTGAACATCTCGGAGTTAAAAACTCGTTTTGGTGGATTGCTAATATTGCGGAATCTGCTGTGCACGAAAAAAAATCAAAAAAGAATCAACTGGTAAAAGAAAATGGGGCGCAGGATTTCGCGCATTTTCTCGAATTTTACACGCAACAAAGCGGCAGATGAGTTTTACTGCGGCGCGTCTCCGCTCAAAACTAAACGAGCCGGAATGTGTTTTGTCACCACCACATTTTTCAATCCGGCTTGCCTGCCGAAATCTTCCAATTCATCTGGCAGAAAAGAACGTTTCACCGAAAGTGCGCCGTCGTGACTTGTCAATCTGCTGAGAAAAAAAACGCGACTAAAAATACGGTAGCCAAGATGCGCTGCAGCGCTCCGGTGAAGGTCAATAACAAAAACTTTACGCCGCGCGACGCGACGCATTTCGCTCAGGATTTCGACGACCTTTTCGTCAACAAAATGGTGAGTAAACAACGAACAGTAAACGTAGTCAAAGGTATTGTCAGCGAAGGGCAGATTCAGAGCAGTGCCGCGAATTGATTTGATTTCGGGAAAGTCTTTGGATTCTTCCAAATTTGCCGCACAAGAACGAGCATTCAGATCCAGACCGGACAACTCAGCTTGACGATTTGTTTTTCGGGCGAATCCAGCAATTACTCGGAGTAATTCACCGGCACCCGCCCCGACATCGAGAACCGAAAATGTTCGCGGATTTATGCCTTCAATTTCGCGCAGGAGAGTTTGTTTGAGCGCGGTTACGTCACCCAGCCAACGATTAATAAAGCGGATTTCGCGCAGAAATTGTTCGTATTCCTGCGCGGTGTAATCCCCCGTGTCAATAAATTCAAGCTCGTAAGAACGTTTTTCAAACACGCGAAACAGCATACAACAAAAGCCGTCAAATTATTTGGTTCGCTCGCCCTGATTGTTTGTTACAAAAACTTCCTAAAAAATTAACAGTCGCATAAAACGACGGACATAATTTTTTAACCTGCCGCCGGTAACCTGCAACTTACCCACAAAACTTTAAAAAAGATACAAAAATAAAACAAATCTCCGCTTGACGGGGAAAAACCAGAAGGAGTTAGAAATGCTTAGAAATCTGCTTTTCACACGCCAAATCTATTTTTTTTTACTCTTCTTTGCCGCTGGGATAACCACAGTCAGCGCCCAGATTGAGATGGCTTCGCTGACTGGGCAAGTAACCGATCCGCAAGGCGCCGTGGTGAGCGGCGCACGCGTCGTCGTTACCAGTCAGGCAACTAATATTTCCGTCGAAACGACAACTACTAGCGAAGGTTATTACACGCTCACCAATTTGCGCCCGAATTTATACACAGTTGAAATCACACAGCAAGGTTTCAGAACCGATTCGCGCAAGAACGTCGAATTAAACGTCGGACAAAAAGCCCGCATTGATTTTGAACTTACTGTCGGCGACACTTCAGCCATAGTTGACGTTACCACCGAAAACCAATCGCTTTTGCAGCGCGAAGATTCGGTTGTCGGGAGCGTCGTTGACAACCGCCGAATTACGCAACTGCCTCTCCTGCAACGCAGTTGGGACGATCTATTGTCTCAAGTCGCCGGAGTGCAAAACGAACCATATACCGAACAAGGCGGCGGCACGGCGTCGGGGCGCACCGGTTCAGCCAACATTCACGGAGCGCGTTCGCTGCAAAATAATTTTATTCTCGACGGACAAGATAACAACACGATCTCGGAAAACGTGCAGGAGTTTTCGACCCAGGTTTCGCGTCCTTCGGTTGACGCGATAGGCGAATTCAAAGTTGCCACGTCGCCTTTTTCGGCTGAATACGGCCGCTCGGCGGGCGGAGCGATTATCGTTACCACCAAATCAGGCACCAACCAATTTCACGGCGTCGGTTACGAATACGTGCGCAACCGCGTTTTTGATGCCAACGATTTTTTCTCGAATCGTGTCGGGCGAAAACGCCCGCAACGAGTGCAAAATCAATTTGGCGGAAACCTTGGCGGACCGATCTGGAAAAATAAAGCGTTTTTCTTTGCCGATTATGAAGGAACGCGGATTCGGCAGGGAATTCTTTTAACCGGACAAGTTCCGTTGCAAAACGAGCTTGCCGGTGATTTTTCGAGCCGACTTGGCGGCAATTTGTTTGAAGTCATTGCTCCAAACGCGAGTGGGCAATGCGTCGGAACTGGACAATTTGTTCGCACCGGGCAGATTTTTAATCCGGCAACAACCCGCCCGAATCCCTGTTTTACCTCTGGAACAGCCACAAATCCATATCAGCGTTTGGCTGTCATCCGCGACCCATACCCCGGAAACATTATTTCCAATATCAATCCGACGGCGGCTCGGCTGGCGACGTTTTATCCGGCGCCGAATTTGCCGGGACGCTCTAACAATTTCGTCAGAACGCCGAGCGTTTCTGATGACAACAATCGCTTCACGACTAAACTTGATTATAAACTCAACGCCAAAAATGATGTCTTCGGGCGTTATTCGTATGGCAAACGCGACAGATTCTTGCCCGGCGTGTTTGGCGGCATCGCGGACGGCAGCGATAGTTCTTCGCGCGGTTTGACCACGGTTAAAAATCACTCACTCCTTATTGGCTGGAATTATCTGGCTTCATCGAGCCTCATCAACCAATTTCGTTTTGGCTATAACTACGCTAAAGCGGTGACGCAGCAAGAACCGTTTGGACAAGGTTCGAGCAGTGATTTTGTTCCGGGAATTCCAGATGATCCGCTTATTCAGGGCGGTCTTCCCGCAATTTTGCTAACTACAGGCGGTTTCTCGCCGCGTCTTGGATCGGCGGATTTTAATCCAAAGTTCCAAAAGTCAAAACAGTTTCAGTTTAACGATTCGGTAACTTTGATTCGCGGCGCGCACACTTTCAGATTCGGAACTGATGTTTTAGCTCCGCTTCGTCTCAATTTTCTTGACATTCCGGTGACGCGCGGACGGTTTGCTTTTAGCGGTATTTACACGGCGCTTTCGCCGGGTTTAAGTGCTACTGGAAACTCGGTCGCCGATTTTCTGACGGGAATTCCGGTGCAAGCTGCGTTGACCAATGTTTTTCAGGTTAGTCAACGTCGGCATATGTATTCGTTCTTTGGTCAGGACGACTGGAAGGTTACGCCAAAGCTCACGGTAAATTTAGGATTACGCTACGACTTTGGTTCGCCTTACTACGAAGCAAACAATAAACAAACTAATTTTGATCAAGTTGCTGCAGCTCAAGCAACTACTCAAGCTCAAGCTCTAGCTTCGCTTGTCACGGCAAAAGACGGTAATCTCGGCGCGCGAACGCTGGTCAAACCTGACCGCAACAACTTTGCGCCGCGGGTCGGTTTTGCTTATTCGGCAACTGATAAATTAGTGGTTCGCGGAGGTTACGGTATTTTTTATAATTTGCTTGACCGGATTGGCTCCGAAGACCAAATCTCACTTAATCCGCCGCAAGTCGTTCAATTTCAAGCGCAAACGCCAAACGGAGTTTTCCCGGTTTTAGGCACCTCGCCAACTACCGGCATCACTCTAACCAACGGTTTTCCGGCAAATACGCTTGATCCGAATAACATTCAAGTGCGCAACCTGCAACTGCGCGCCGTCAATCCTGATTCGAGAACGCCTAATCTGCAGCAAGGCTCAATCGGTGTTCAATATCAATTTCGGCAAGGATGGTTTGCCGAAGCCAATTTTGTCCGCACTCGCGGCTCAAAACTTTATGTTCTGCGCGATCTTAACCAACCTAACCCGTCGGTTTTAGTCAATGGAATCGCGACCGCGCAACCGCGTCCCTTTTCGCAGTTTGGAATTGTCGAATACCGCGACGACCTCGGCATTTCAAATTATAAAGCTCTCGAAACAACGGTGGTAAAACGGTTTTCTGATGGCTACACGGTACGCGCCGTTTATACTTTCGCGCAATCGAAAGACAACACGGGGGAACATTTAACTGCTAACGGTTCGAGTTCCAGTTTGCCAAATTCGCGTGACGCGTCGCTCTGGTATGGATATTCGGACTTTGACGTGAGACACCGCGTTGTTATTAACGGCATTTGGGAATTGCCATTTGGTAAAGATAAGGCATTTTTGAAAGAAGGAATCGGCGCAGCTATTTTAGGCGGTTGGGAATTAGCTGGTACTTTTAATCATCGCACCGGCCGACCGTTCACCGTATCGCAAGGCGGCGACCCGCTCAGCATCGGAACTTTTCAGCTAACTTTGCCCGATCAAATCGGCGACCCGAATTTGACCGATCCAACGATTAATCGTTGGTTTAACGTTCAAGCTTTTCAAGCTCTGCCGGTTGGAGCGGGGCGCTTTGGCAATCAGCTTCGCAATCAAGTTCGCGGACCGAAATTCGCTTCGCTCGATTTGGCTCTTCACCGCAGTTTCGGATTGTGGAACGAAAGCTCAAATCTTGAATTTCGCTGGGAAGTTTTCAATGCCCTTAATCGCGCCAATTTCGCTTTGCCAAACCGAGACATTTCCGGTTCAAACGTCGGAACAATTACTGCGCTGCAAGGCGACCCGCGCGTCATGCAGTTTGCCGTCAGACTTAATTTTTAATTAGCTTTCAGGTGTTGATTATTCATAGGAGCGAGGGTAAAAGCTTGCTCCTACTATTTTTATGTTAAAAGTGATTATTTCTCTCATCTTATTATTGATCCCGCTCCTTGCGTCGGCTCAAACATTTGAGAAGAAGATTAATATTCCGCCGCTTAAAGAAAGTGACAATCGCTATTTTTACGTTCCCTTTAAATTCCCGGCCGGAGCCAAAAGCCTTTCTGTTTCGTATGAATATGACAAAAAGAACGGCGCGAATGTTTTGGATTTAGGCGTTTTTGATTCGTGCGTTTCCAAATCGAAATCTGATGCGTGTGGTTTTCGCGGTTGGAGCGGCGGGCGCAGAAACGTAATTTTTATCTCTGAAACGACAGCTACGAACGGTTATGTTGCGGGAAAACTTCCTGTCGGTGAATGGCGCGTAATCTTAGGGCTTTATAAGATTGCGTCCGAAGGTGTCGAGGTCATGGTTAAAGTAAAGATTAACGAAATTGATGCTCAGGCGGCGCAACAGTTCGCCGACGAAAAAGCGAAAATTTTTGATTTTCCAAAATCTCCGCGCTCTTTGCCGCTCCAAGCCGACGGTTTGACTTGGTTTCGCGGTGATTTGCATATGCATACCTTTCATAGCGATGGTAGTTGGAATATTAAAGGGATTTTGGATTACGCGGCGGCAAATAACCTTGATTTCGTCGGTATCACCGACCACAACACCTTTTCGCATCACGCGGAATTGGACGCGCTCGCGCCCGCTTACAAAAATTTGCTCGTCATGCGCGGTGAAGAAGTGACAACCTATGGCGGTCATTTTAACGTCTGGGGTTTGCCAAGCGGCAAATGGATTGATTTTCGCGTGATGCCGAAAGATTCAGCTCATTTACAAAGTATTGTTGACGACGTTAATAAACTCGGACTTGCTTTTTCGATTAATCATCCGACCGCGCTGTGCGGCGGTTGCGATTGGAGTTACGGTGATGAGATGTGGCGATCATTTTCATCAGTTGAAATTTGGAACGGGTCTTGGGATTTTCAGGACGAAGCGGCTTTAAAAAAATGGGACGACATGCTGCGCTCCGGCAAGCGCGTGCGCGCCATTGGTTCGAGCGATTCGCACAGCCCGCCCGCCGAAACAAATGCGTACGCCACCAATCTCGCCATCGGAACGCCGACAAATTTTGTCGGCGCTAAACAATTAACTCAAAAAGATATTCTCACAGCAATCAAGAGCGGGCGCGTTTGGATTGCCGAAAATCCGACATACAATTTGAACTTTAGCGTTAGGTCGGATAGCTTGCGCGCCACTATTGGCGATGTGCTTTCCGTGTCCGCTGGCAAAACCGCAAAATTTGAATTCTCCGGCGATAATTTTCCCGTCGGCGCGACCGTCACGCTCGTTTCTCGCGACGGAGTGGCGCAGAAACTTATCCTTGATAAAGCAAATTTCGTCGCTAATTTTATGGCAAAACCAAGCGGCAATAATTATTTTCGGCTCGAAGTTCGCAATTCTACTGGTAAAATGCTGGCTTTCACCAATCCAATTTACCTTCAAACCAAAGCATGAAAACATCATTTCTTATTACTACAATTATCTTGCTAATCAAACTCTCGGTTTTTGCTCAATGCGAAGCTGAACCGACGCTGGAAAAAACAGGAGCGGTTTTAAAAACTT
>JBDTZD010000126.1:0-12986 GCA_040005335.1 Pyrinomonadaceae bacterium
TCAAAAAAGTTTGGTTCGTTCTGCATCGTCGCGTAGTTGTTAAGCTGATCGGCTTTGTTCAAAACAGTTTGCAAACTGTAAATGTACGCCGCTTCGCGGGCGTTCAGGGCGCGTTCCATTTCATCGGGCGCAGGCGGCTCCTGCTTGATTCGTTCGATTTCAACCCAAATCTCCCGTTCAATTTCCTCAAGCGAGTTGTGCGGCTTAGCAGTTGAAACTATTTGAAATTGTCCGGCGATTTCACGGCAGAAATGCGAGGCATAAATATCCTGTGAGATTTGTTTCCCGAAAACCAAGTTTGATTGCAGACGCGAGCCGCGCCCGCTTGATAAAATCGAAGCCAGAAAGTCCAAAGCCGCTTCGTCCCGGTCGTATTCGGGCACAGTATGCCAGACGCAGTAAAGACGCGGCAAGGCAACCGTGTCAGTCATTTCCGCACGGATTTCATTGTCTAGTTTGGGCGCTGGCGGACTGGGACGCAGGACTTCTTCAGCGCCGCGCTGGATGGGTGCGAAATATTTTTCGACCCATCTTTTCGCCTCGCTCGGTTCAAAATCTCCGGCTAAAACCAGACTCGCATTATTCGGCAGATAAAAAGCGCGAAAGAAATTTTTAACATCATCAAGCGAAGCTTGGGTTAAATCTGCCATCGAACCGATTGTCAGCCAACTGTAAGGATGAGTGGGGGGATACATTTCCGCCGCAATTCGCTCCGTCACAAGACCGTAAGGTACGTTGTCGTAACGCTGGCGTTTTTCGTTTTTGACGACATCGCGCTGGTTGTCGAGTTTTTCAATCGTCATGGCATCAAGCAAATAACCCATCCGGTCGGCTTCGAGCCAGAGCGCGAGTTCAAGAAAGTTTGACGGCACGACTTCGTAATAATTCGTCCGGTCGGTATTGGTCGAGCCATTAACGTTCGCTCCGGCTTCCTGAAGCGGCGCAAAATATTCGCGGTCGTGATGTTTTGACCCTTCAAACATCAAATGTTCAAAGAGATGAGCAAAACCGGTACGTCCACGCGATTCGTTTTTAGAGCCAACGTGATACCACAAATTGACAGCGACAATCGGCGTTGAATGATCTTCGTGCAAGATAACTCGCAAACCGTTTGGCAAATAAAATTCTTTGTAATCGAGGCTAACTTTCATTGGTTAGAAATAGACCGCAAACGATTCAGATTGAACAGAATTCTCACGGATTTAGCATCAAAACATCCGCGAAAATCTTTCAGATTCGTGTCATTTGCGGCCCGTCTGTTTTTCCGGAAACTATTTTTCGCCGCGCATTTCTTCGACGTCGGATTCGAGTTCGACAACGAGTTTGCGGACGGTGGGTTGATCGAGCGATTCATACCAGCGCAGAGCTTCGTCTAAAATGCGAAGCTGATGCTGCTTAAAATTTGGTTTGCCGGAGACGGATCCAAATTCGCCATTGTAAAACCCGACGCGCGGGGCGTGAACGGAATCCGCCACCGTGCGTTCGACCGCCAGCATCATGGTCGGAATCCCGGCGGCTTCTACTCCGCGAGCGAGCAATCCACAGGATTGATGACAGAGGCGCGAGGCGGGAATGATTAAAGCTGCTTGAACTTCGTAACGTTTAATTCGCTCAACCATTTTTGGCACAGCCGTTTCAACAAAGTTAGCGGCATCGGGAATATAGCCCATAAAACTCCACCAGACCGGGTTGAGCTGTCCGATAACCGCGTTGTTTTGGTAATCAAGCAGTCGCTCGATTGGAATTTGAGAGTTTAAATCCTGCTGCACTGACGCCGGATCGTAGCCGCGAGCCGCAAACTGTAAGTCAGCCCCTCCGACTTCAATAGGTATCTCGCGGAAAGTAAAATCACCGCCCCGCGCTTGCACGTCAAATGCTTCCGTTCCGTCAATAAACGCTCCGGCTGACGAGATCAGAGCCAAATTGATGAGCGGCAGGGCGCGGCGCGCCGGTGTAAAAGGAGAGCGTTTGTTAAAAACGTAATTATAATCTTTTAAATCGCCGTGCCAGCGCGCATATTTCCCGCGCCAATCGTTAAGATTTTCAATCAATTCCATAACTTAAAAGTCCAAAGTCTCAAGTCCAAATTCCAAAATTTAAATATTAACTTGAGAGTGTAGAGTTTAGTTTATTAAATCTCAAACTGAAATTTTAATTCAAATGACTTTGGGCTTTGGACTTGAGACTTTGGACTCAGTAACGTGGTACGCTTTTATCAACCTCGACTGACCAGCGGTCAATACCGCCGGACAAATTCCAGATTTTTCCAAATCCGCTGCTTGCCAAATACGAGCAAACCTGCGCGCTGCGAATTCCGTGATGACAAATCACGACAATTTCGTCAGCCGGGTTAAGTTTATCTGACCAACTTTGAAACTCGCTGAGCGGCAGCAATGTTGCACCATTAATTTGTGCCAAGACAAATTCTTCGGGTTCGCGAACATCAATTAATTTGAGGTTTTCGCCATTTTGCAATTTTTCTTTCAACTCTCCGGGCGAAATTGTTTTAAATGACATTGATAAATTTTAAGGTTAATTTAAACACCAAAACCTCTGCCCCGCGCTTTAACTTTCAAAAATAAACTCAACTATTTTGTCCCGCCTTTAAAAATATTAGCAAATCCTCTTGCTTTAAGTGAGTGAAATCGTTTATAAAATATACAAAAGGTCTGTTTTATATAAACATGACTTTTGCGAAATTTCTCCTTTCGGCAAAATTTGTCATCCTCCTTACCTTACTTTTTTAGACAATGCAAACCATTTTTGGACAGCAAAACCCGCTTGAACTTTCGGGCGATAAATTAGACTCTTCAGCACCGGGTGATGCTACGTCTAAGTTAAACTTGAAAACCACAAACGTAGTTCCGCTACAATCATGGTGGTTCATCTTCAAAACCTCGTTTTTGATTGCTGCACTCGCTTTTGGAGCTTGGTATTACCAAATCTTTATTCCTCTTCAAGCTGTGCTCTTCGGAACGCGCTGGACAGTGCCTGACCAGAATTTGCTGACGCTTCCAATTTGGCTAACTGTCACCATTTTATTGCTGGTCGGAATGATTGTGGGTTTTCTAGTCGAACGTGAACGCGACGAGAGAATCGGATTGTATATTGCCGGATTTTTCTTGCTCTGGCTTGCCGGCGGAGCAGCGGCGGCGCATCTGTGGAGATTTGACGTGCTAAGCATTCCGGGGATTGTTGTCGGGGCAGGTACTTTTTTTGTCGTCCAGCTTCGTGCTAAATCCAGCATCGAAAAACGGTTAACCGAAAGTATTCGCCGCCTGGCAATGACAACCCACTTGCTCGAAGGTAAACGTGCTGAAGCTCGCACAATAAGTGGTTTACAGCTTCTTGAGACAGTTTTACCGATTGATGATATTGCTGTTTTTCAGCTAGGGAAAACAGGTGAATGGGCGACGGTCGGACGCATTCGGGAAAACGCTTTTGATAAAATGCGTCTCAAGCCGAAACATGCCGAATGGCGCGAGGGCATTGAACTTTGCGATCAATCTTTGATAACTAAAACGCCCGCCGTCCAAAGAGTTTCAGGGTTGCCCGGCGCGGCGCGCGTCGCTGTCCCTCTCATCCACGAAGGCGAAGCATTAGGAGCATTGGTAGTCAAATTTCGAGAAAATTATGAACCTGCCGATAAAAACGTTTTGATGGCATTTGCCTCTCAGCTCGCTCGCAATTTTCAAAGAAAAGAAACGCGCCTCGAAGACCGCGAAAAATCTTTTTCTGACTTCTTTTCACGCAACGCGGCGCAGCATCGTCTTGAACTATTTCGATTGATTAGCGGTATCTTAACCGAACAGCAATTCGGCTCATTTGCCTTTGCCGAAATGGTTGATGGTTATGCGGTTGCTTATTTGGACGGAACGCTGGCTTATGTTAATAAGGCCATGCTAAAAACCGCTCAAGTTACCGGTGATCGAGCCAAACAACTTGATTTATTTGGCTTACTAGATCGTTTCAAGGGCGGCGTTTTTGATGACCCGCGGATTGCGGTTCGACGGGTTATGCAAACAGGAGAATCTTATCGCCACGAAATCTTTCTCGAAAACCGTGGTCAAATGCTCGATCTGCAAATTTCACTAGTTCGTGAATCGGCTGAGGAGACTTTCCTTCAAACGACTCCGGCAAATAATAACGCTCCGTTTTGTTTCATGATTAATGTCCGAGACATCACAGCTTCTAAAGAAAATGAAAGACTTCGCAGTGATATGGTTTCACTGATGTCGCATGAACTGCGGACGCCCATTACTTCTATTAACGGTTTCGCCGAACTGCTCGTCCTTGAAGAAAATATCTCGGATGAGTCGCGCGAATTTTTGCGAATCATCTCGAGCGAATCGCAAAGACTTTCCAAGATGCTCAACACATTTTTAGCCGTTTCCAAACTCGAACAATCAGACAAACGCGAAGTCGTCAAAATTCCGATTCGGCTCGATTCGATTGTCCACGAAGTTTTGGTCAATTTGCAGCCCGAAGCAAGAAAAAAACGAATCCGCTTGTTCGAACTGGCAAACGCTCATCTAGCGCCGGTTGCCGGAGACAAAGATTTAATAACCAAAGCTGTCAGGCATCTTGTTGATAACGCTATCAAATACAGTGCCGAACGGACGACCGTAACTGTTTCAACCGCTCTCGAAACTGATGCCGTTCGCGTCATTGTCGAAGACAGAGGATACGGCATTCCGCATGATTCAATTGAGAAGATTTGGTCGAAATTTTACCGCGTACCGCGTGATGGACAGGACAAGGACGAGACTTCGACAGGTTTAGGTTTATCATTTGTCAAAGAAGTCGTTGAACAACACGGCGGAGCGGTTTTTGTCGAATCCGAGCCGAATCAAGGTTCAAAATTCAGCTTTACGCTGCCGCGAATGTAAGTTTCAAGTTTAAGGTAAGCAGTTGAATTATTTTTTGAGCAATCAAACTTTAAAATCTGTCTTTGAACTTTTCTACAAACAGCTTTCCGCTTGGAGAATTTTGCTCAATCCGCGTCCGCATTCCATTATCTTTCTATTCAAATTTTTTTAATCCGAGTAATTGTAAAGTCGCCAACCAGATGAAACGCGGATTTAATATCAAATAGCGTTTCCATAGTCTTTTCGGCTCTTGCATCAAACGAAACAGCCATTCCAAACCTAATGTCCCCATCCATTCGGGTGATTCTTTGACTTCTCCCGCGTAAAAATCGAACGACGCGCCGACGCCGAGCATTACGGTTTTTAATTTGCTTTTGTGTGTCCACATCCAGTTTTCCTGTTTCGGACAGCCTAAACCTATAAACAAAACGTCGGGTGCCGCCGCGTTGATTTCCGCTGTGATAAGCGCATCTTCTTGGTCGGTTAAAAATCGAAATGGCGGCGAAAAAGCGTAATTGATTTTCAAATTCGGCAGTTCTTTTTCGGCGCGTTTTAAGATCCGGTCAATTACTTCCTGACGTCCCCCGTAGAAGCCAATTGATAAACCGTTTTTTTCAGCGTATCGGCAAAGCGCAATCATCAAATCGTTGGCGCGAACACGCGAAGCCGTTTTAGCGCCTTGCAGTTTCTGCATCCAAACGAGCGGCATTCCGTCGGTGACAATCAGATCCGCACCGTTGACTTTTGCCGCATATTCCGCATTGTCATAGCTTTCCATCACCATGTGAACGGTGGAAAAACAAACGTAGCCCCCGCGCCCTACTAATTCAACAATTTTATTTATCGTCCGCTCTTGATTGCAGACGTCCGGCACAAGGCTAACGACGCGGACGCGTTTCGATTTTTCGACTAAATTTTTTGTTGATTCGGCTTGCGGCATTTAGACTTGTTATTAATTTCAGCGTAAATATTTTCCAATTTTTTAATATAATCGCGTAAATTAAATTTCTTCTCGACGGTTTTCCGGGCATTTAAACCGATTGTTTCCAAATCAGCTTTGCCGGAAAGCAGCATTTTCAGTTTTTCAACCAACTGCGAAACATTTCGCGGCTCGATTAAAAAACCGTTGACGCCGCTCTCGATAACCGCGCCGATTGAAGCCATTTCCGAGACGACAACGACGCAACCAGCCGCCATTGCTTCGAGCATTGCCAGCGGCAAGCCCTCGCCGTATCTTGAAGGCAACAGGAAAATATGGCTTTCGACTAATGCCCGCCATTTTGCCGCGCCTGACACAACGCCGCCGTAATAAAATTTATCGCCTAAAATTCGAATCATTTCCGCGATAAAAAAATCTTTGAGCGGTCCGGCGCCGTAACATTTAAACTGAAATCGGAAACCTTCTTTTTTTACAATCTCACAGGCTTCGATAATTTCACCCAAGCCTTTCGATTCGTGAATCCGTCCGAAAAAAATTATCGTCTTTTCAATATTTTCGCGTTCAATTTTGGGAATTGCGTCAATCGCAATCGCATTCGGCAAAACACTCACGTCCAAATTTTGCCAACGGCGCGTCAAACTTTCCTTTTCGAGTTCGCTTAAAACTAAAACTCTGTTAGCCATTCGCGCCATTTTTTCGGCAATCCACGCCAGAAGGCGGCTTTCAAATTCTTCAATGAGAAAACGCCCGCCGTGTGGGTGTAGAAGAACAGTGCGACCGGCAAGCCGCGCCGTTGCTGTCAAAACGGCATCGCGCACGATTGAAAGCGGCACGAAGGTCGTGTTGATATGCACCACATCAATTTTTTCACGAAAGATTTTCCAGAAAAAATGCGGCGGCAAAATAATTTGTCTCAAAATCCAGCCGATATTCGCCTTTTCGCTATCCTTTCTTCCGGCGGAAAAATGAACAAACTCGCATCTGCCGTGTTTTATGATTTCATGGACAAGCGTGGAAATGCCGCTTACATTTTCTCCTTCGTCAAGACTCGGCGCAGTGATTAAGATTTTCATTCGAGAAATTGGTAAGATAACAGAACTTTTGCTTTTTTAAAACGATCGTGCTTTGCAAACAAAGTCGCAAATAGCAGATTTAATATTGAACGAATAAGTCAGAGCCGTCTGCGGTAGCGGACGGTTAAACTCTGGTTTCTCATTTGCTCTAGAAAGTTAAACTAAGATTAACACTCAACCGCCCGCTACCGCAGACGGTTCTGACAGGTAATGAAAGCCGAAACGATAATTGAAACAAGCTTGCTCCGAGAAGCCAATCGCGTTCCGCGTTTTGTCATGCCGCTCGTCAAAACCTCAATCTTTACGGCGGACGCGGCATTGGCGGCTCTCTGCTTCACGGCGGCTTTTGTGATACGCGAAAATCAACCAATTTTCACACCCGAAAGTTGGCAGTTGAGTCGGCAGTTTGCGCCATATGCTGGAGTTTTATTATTTGCAGTTCCGATTCGCCTGACGATGCTTCTCTACCAAAACGTTTATCGCCTTCAGGGAGCGTTTTCGTACACCAAAGAATTCGTTAATATCTTCAAAGCCATCACGGTCGGTTCACTTTTGATTATTGCGGTAACTTTTCTCTTGCGGGGGGGCTTTGCATACCGGGAATTTTCGTATTCACGCGGCGTATTTTTAGTTGACTTTGCACTGTCTTTAATAGTTTTCGTAATTTTTCATTTAACGTTGCGCCGAGCGCAAACAATTATTAGAAGACGCGACATTAATTTAATTCCCACTCTGATAGTCGGCAGCAACGCTGAAGCGGAACAAACAATCAGAGAATTGCAAACGCGCCCTGATTTGGGCTACCGAGTCGTCGGCGTCATCGCCAAGGACGAAGGCGGAGGGATGAAGGATGAATTTTCGAATGTGCCCGCTGTGGGAACTTTGTCTGAGCTGCCGACGATAATTCGGCAGCTTGGGATTCAAGAAGTTATTATTACCGACAACACGCTTTCCCAGGAGATTTTGTTTGAAGCAATGATGAAGGTCGGGCGTCAGCATCGGGTTGAATTCCGACTGGCGCCAAATTTGTTTGACATCTTGCCGCAAAAAACCGAAGTCGAACAAATCGGTGTCCTGCCGATGATTTCGCTTTTCCGCGAGCCGTTATCGGACGCCGAAAGAATTATCAAACGCGTCTCGGATATTCTGATTGCAACCGTTGCTTTGATTTTGCTGGCGCCGTTGTGGATTGTGCTGGCAATAGCTATTCGGCTTGATTCACGCGGAGCGATTTTGTTTCGGCAGGAACGCGTCGGGATGGACGGGCGGATTTTCCTGTGCTACAAATTTCGCACGATGCACGCCGATGCAGACGAAAGATTGCATCGCGAAGCGTACAAGAAAAATATTGAAGGTTTGGACGAAGCCAATGCGGGCGATTCGGACGCGCCGGTTTTCGGTAAAGTAAAAAACGATCCGCGCGTCACCGGGTTTGGAAAATTTTTGCGGCGTTCGAGTCTGGACGAATTGCCCCAATTATTGAATGTTTTAGTCGGCGATATGAGCATTGTCGGAGCGCGCCCACCGATTCCTTACGAAGTCGAAGAATACGCTCTCTGGCATCGCCGTCGTCTTGATATGAAACCCGGAATCACCGGACTTTGGCAAGTATCGGGAAGAAACCGTTTAACTTTTGACGAAATGGTCAAACTCGATTTGTACTACATCGAAAACTGGTCGCTCTGGCTTGATCTAAAAATCATTTTGCTGACGCTTCCAGCAGTTTTACGAGGCGACGGGGCAAAATAGCTTTTAAATCACATAATCCCAGCCTTGTTCCGGCGAAGATTCTGGCGTAATAATCCTCAGACGCGGCGTGTCTTGGTAAACTTTGGTGTATGGCGGCACAGATTTGGTTAGCCAGACATTGCCGCCGATAGCGCTTCCCTTTCCAATTACTGTGTCGCCGCCCAAAATTGTGGCGCCCGAATAAATTACTACATCGTCTTCGATTGTCGGATGACGTTTGGTGTTGCGGATTAATTTCCCATCCGCATCTTTGAGGAACGAAAAAGCTCCCAAAGTCACCCCTTGATAAATCTTGACTCGGTTGCCGATCACGGCTGTCCCGCCGATAACAACGCCTGTGCCGTGGTCAATAAAAAAGGCTTCGCCAATTTGGGTTGCCGGATGAATGTCAATTCCGGTTAGAGCATGAGCGTGTTCGCTCATGATTCGCGGAATCAGCGGTACATCCAGTTTGTGCAAAACATGTGCGAGACGATAGGTCATCATCGCGTAAACGCTCGGGTAGCTGGCGATAACCTCATCCAAACAAGTCGCCGCCGGATCACCGTCGTACGCAGCTTTAACGTCTGTAGCTAAAATTTTTCTGATGCGCGGCAGATCAAGCAGGAATTCTGAGGCGATATCTTCCGTCTTTAGGCGCGATGTTTCGTGTATGTCGTCGCCATGAACGCAGGCGCGCCCTATTTGTGTGTTGAGCGTTTCGCAAAGCCAAACCATTTTTCGGGCGACGTCTTGTCGCAGCGTTTCGCCCGATAAGCCTTGTGTTCCAAAAAACCCTGGAAACATTAATTCCTGCAGCACTTGGACGACGCGCACGATTTCCCCGGTCGCTGGCGGCGGTTGTTTTTCGAGACGCGAGACGTGGCTTTCCGTAGCTGCGTAGCTCGCTAATAATGTCTCGACCGCCTTGTTTATTTGCTCATTCATTGTTTGATTAACCTCGATGAATCACGTAAATGTTTGTTTTTGTTTGTCTAAGTTAGATTCGCTTAGCTTGTTATTTGTTAAAATTCTAGCCAACGCTGAAGGCAAAAAGCAAAACATATGCGACAAGTAATTTCCCACGCCCAAGAAGAAGCCTCAAAAATTTTGAACGAAAATGGTATTTCTGACGCTCGACGCGACGCAAACTTACTGCTCGCTTTTGCTTTAGAAAGAGATTTAACATATCTCATTGCGCACAACGATGAACTGATGTCATTTCAAGAAAACCAAAAGTTTTATTCATTTGTCGCTCGGCGAGCGACGGGCGAACCACTGCAGTATATTTTGGGCAAGCAGGAATTTTACGGCTTGGAATTTGAAGTTAACCAAGCCGTTTTGATTCCGCGCCCGGAAACAGAATTATTGGTCGAAGCCGCCCTGGAAATTTTATGCAAAAAAGATCATCAAACTTTCTGTGATGTCGGAACAGGTTCGGGTTGCGTGGCAGTCGCAATCGCTAAAAATGCGCCGAGCGCTAATGGTTTTGCGCTCGATATTTCTACCAATGCTTTGACGACCGCTCGCCGTAACGCTGACATAAACGGCGTTAATGAGCAAATTCAGTTTCTGGAATCTGATATTTTCACGGCTTTTCAAAGTTTAAAGTCTGAAGTCCAAAATCCAAAATTCACGGTAGTGGTTTCCAACCCGCCTTATATTCCTCAAAACGAGCTGCCAAATTTACAGCGCGAGGTGCGCGATTTTGAACCGCACTCGGCGCTCTTTTCCGGCACGGATGGCTTAAGTTTCATCAAGATATTATTAGCCGAGGCAGGACATTTTCTAAATAAAAAAGGGTTCCTGCTGTTTGAAATCGGTTTTGGGCAAAGCGATCAAATTAAAACCATAATTAACGAGAGCGTTTGGAATTTGCAGGAAATTCGCCTTGATTTTCAAGATATTCCGCGTGTTGTTGTCCTCGAAAAGAAGTGCTAAAATCCGTTTCGATAATTTTTACTTGTTGATTTAACAAACTTTTTTTATGGATAAATTTCGTATTATCGGTGGTCAACCATTGCACGGGAAAATCGCGATTAGCGGTGCCAAAAACTCGGCTTTACCGTGCATGGCTGCGGCACTTTTATCACCTGAAACCGTTACTCTGCACAATATTCCATATGTCCGCGACATTATTACGCAGCGCCGCTTGCTCGAAGATTTAGGCGCAACCGTTTTAACGCCGGAACTTCGCACACACAAAATCACCGCCGCGCACGTCGAAAATTTTGAAGCTCCATACGAACTTGTTAAAACAATGCGGGCGAGCGTTCTGGCGCTGGGGCCGCTGCTTGGGCGTTTTGGTCAGGCGAAAGTCTCGATGCCGGGTGGATGCGCGATTGGAACACGTCCGATTGATTTGCACTTGAAAGCGTTTGAAACTCTGGGCGCAAATGTTTCACTCGAAAGCGGTGATGTTGTCGCCAAAGCCCCCGCCGGCGGGCGTCTAATCGGCGCAGATATTAATTTTGAGGTCGTCACCGTCACGGGAACTGAAAACGTGATTATGGCGGCGGTTCTGGCAAAAGGCAAAACAACGATTCACAATGCCGCGCTTGAACCCGAAATTGTAGATTTATGCGACCTGCTTAACAAAATGGGTGCCCGAATCAAAGGAGCTGGAACGGCGATTATTGACATCGAAGGCGTCAAAGGGCTGGGCGGTGCTGAACACACCATTATTCCTGACCGCATTGAAACCGGCACTTTTATAGTGGCGGCAGCAATTACGCGCGGCGAAATTGAAATTTCAAATTGTCAGCCCGAACATTTTCCAGCCGTCACAGCCAAACTACGCGAAGCAGGTGTTTCCATAGAAGAACTTAACCCAACGACTTTGCGAGTTTCATGCTGTCCTCAAGGTTTGGTTGGAAAAGACGTGACAACAATGCCGCATCCGGCTTTTCCGACCGACATGCAAGCGCAGTATATGGCTCTGATGACCCAGGCGGAAGGAGATTCGCGCACCGTCGAAACGATTTTTGAAAACCGTTTTATGCACGTTGGGGAATTGCGGCGGATGGGCGCAAATATTGACATTGCTGGTAATACGGCGACAGTTCACGGCGCTACCAGCTTGCGCGGCGCTAAAGTTCAGGCGTCGGATTTGCGGGCTTCGGCTTCGCTCGTCCTCGCGGCTTTAGCAGCGCAGGGCGAAACGGTTATTGACCGCGTTTACCATATTGACCGAGGTTACGAAACTATTGTCCGCAAATTCAGAAGTCTGGGTGCTAACATCGAACGAATCAAAACGAGTGAATAGAAAATGGTGAACAAGTAATCAAGCAAAAATAGATTAAACTGTTTTGCACTATGGGCAGAATAAAAATCTTTGAACTGATTGATCAGCAACATGCTGAGCTTGAAAATGATGGCGAAGGTTGAAATACGAATTGCTGCCGGCGTAGGATTATGAGTGAAAGGGACGCTTAAAGTATGCTATCAGACAAGCATTAGCAGCATTTGAAGAAAGTTTGAAAATAAGATTTTGGCTTTCAAATATGATTTAATTTAATTGGGAACCATTAGCCATCTTCAACAAAAAATTATGAAACTCTTTAATCGGATATTTCAATTAGCCTCTGTTTTATTGGTATTTACAATTTCGGTGTTTGCTCAATCAAACGGTAAAATTACCGGCAAAATTACTTTTGGAGACATCCAAAAGACTCTTAGCAATGCGACTGTACGGTTAGTTCAACTCAATCGCGCGGTTGTTACCGATTCGGAAGGAAACTACGAATTTACGAATTTGCCGAAGGGACGCTACACGATTTTGGCGCACCAAGAAGGATTTATTGATTTGGCAAAAAATGTGGTTCTTGTTGCCGGAGCAACCGCGGGCGTAGATTTTCAAATGAGCTTGATTGGCGTCAGAGCGCAGGTTATTGTAACCCCGACGGGAAGCGAAGAATCAACGTTTGAAGCGCTTCAACCGACCGAAACGGTAAGTTCCAACAAGATTTTAGAGCGTAATAACGGCGGTTTTGCCGATGCGTTGATAGACGAGCCGGGCGTGAACAAACGCAGCGCGACTCCGGCAAGTTCGCGCCCCGTCATTCGCGGTTTCGATGGCGACCGCGTTTTGGTTACGACCGACGGCTTGCGCATCGGTTCGATTGCGTCGCAGTCCGGCAATCACGCCGAACCAATTGATGTTTTATCGCTTGAGCGAATCGAAGTAGTCAAAGGTCCGGGAACAATTCTCTACGGCAGCAACGCCCTCGGCGGCGTAGTCAATGCGGTTAGTCGCCACGAAGACGAATTACATCGCGGAACGAGCGGTTATTTTTCCGTGCTTGGAAGCAATAACAGCAGACAAGCGGCGGCGAGCGGCGGCGTTGAACAAAGTTTCGGAAACTTTATGGTTTGGGG
>JBDTZD010000084.1:0-3832 GCA_040005335.1 Pyrinomonadaceae bacterium
ACGACTAATTTATTTGGCGGAACGTCTTTTGTCACAACCGAGCCTGCACCAGTGACAGCACCGTCGCCGACTTGGACCGGCGCGATGAGCATAGTGTCCGAGCCGATTTTGACGTTATTGCCGATTTTCGTTTTGTGTTTGTTTTTACCGTCGTAGTTACAGGTGACTGTTCCCGCGCCAATATTGGTATCTTCGCCGATTTCGGCATCGCCGAGATAGGTTAAATGGCTGGCTTTTGATTTCGCGCCGACGATTGATTTTTTGACTTCGACAAAGTTGCCGATTCGTGCTTCCGATTCAATGATTGTACCGTTTCGCAGATGAGCAAACGGTCCGATTGAAGCATTATCACGGACGATCGAATCAGAAATTACGCATGATTCTAAAACGCAGACGTTTCTGCCAATGACGGCATTTGTCAGCCGCGCCCCGGCGCGAATTTCGCAGCCGTCACCAATAATTGTTTTGCCTTCAATCACGACGTTCGGAAAAATTACAGTGTCGCGTCCGATTTCAGTGTCTTCGGAAACATAAGTATGTTTTGGATCAATCAGCGTCACGCCATAATCACGCATCAGACGCGAATTAGTGCGGCGACGCAAAACTTTCTCAATGTCGGCCAGTTCCTCGCGATTGTTGATGCCGGAAACTTCGCGCGAATCCGAATGCACATAAAGCGAGATGGCTTCTCCGGCTTCGCGCATCAAGCGCGGTACGTCCGTTAAGTAATATTCGTTTTGCTTGTTGTCATTGCGCACCTGTGTCAGCGCGTTAAAAAGCATTCGCGTATCGAAACAGTAAATTCCCGAATTAATTTCTCTGATCCGGCGTTCATCTTCGCTCGCGTCTTTTTGTTCGACGATTCTTTCAAAACCTAAATCATTGCGGACAATGCGCCCATAACCAGTCGGATCATCAAGTTTGACAGTCAGAATTGTGCACGCCGCGCCCCTTCCGCGATGAGTTCGGTGCTGCTGCACGAGAGAGGCGAGCGTTTCGGCGCGAATCATTGGAACATCGCCCGACAAAACCAGCAGAGTTGAATCTTGCGTTTGCAAAAATTCACGCGCCGAATTAACGGCGTGTCCCGTCCCGAGTTGTTCGCTTTGGACAGGAAATTCTGTTTTTTCGGCACTAAGTTCGGCGAGAACGACCCGTTTGACTTCGGCTGCTTGATGCCCGACAACAACATAAATCTTGCGCGGATCAAGCGCGGCTGCTGTTCGGCAAACATAGGCGATGAGGGGTTTGCCGCCAATTTTATGTAAAACTTTCGCCGTGTTTGACTTCATTCTGGTGCCCAGCCCGGCGGCCAGAATCAGAACGTCAAGCGGTGGCTGCGTTTCCGTGTTTTCCATTTAAGATTGTGATTATAAAACGATTTTTTCTGTCTGAACCTTCAAGGCACAATTTAACACAACTTGTGCCAACTTTTCAGGTTTATGGCGGACTTTCGCGCCGTCTTCGAGTAAATCGGCGCGAACCAATTCAATAGATTTCCCCCGGAGAACGGGCGAAAGCGAGTCGCCAAGACCTATTTGCCGCGCGCCTTGCGCCGCGTAAATAACGGCTTGCTCGGCAGAAATTCGCCGACTGTTAACGATAATACAATCAAAATCAATGTCAGGCGCATACTCTTTGACTTTGACGAGATGTTCAGCAGAAGTAAAGTTGTCGGTTTCGCCGGGCTGCGTCATTAAATTGCAAATAAACACTTTGACGGCTTTTGAAGCGCCGATGGCGGAGGCTACTCCTGTCACCAAAAGGGGCGGCAGTAAACTGGTAAAGAGCGATCCGGGTCCGAGGGTGATAATATCAGCCAGTTCTATTGCTCTGATTGCATCGGGCAGCGGCATACAATAATCTGGCTCAAGTCGTAAGTTTTTGATAATCGAATTTGCTGCTGTGATATTTGATTCGCCTCGCACAACGCAGCCGTCCGTCATCTCCGCCACCAGCCTGACATCTTGATCAGTGGCCGGAAATATTTTGCCTTTGATTGCCAAAACTTCGGAAGCGTGACGGATGGCTTCGACAAAATCGCCGCCGGAAACTTCTGTCAAAGCCGCCAAAAACAAATTGCCAAAACTGTGCCCTCCCAGCTCGCCGTTGCCGCCAAAACGGTGTTGGAATAATCGAGAGAGCAAATTTGAATCTTCCGAAAGAGCCACCATGCAGTTGCGAATATCGCCGGGCGGCAGCATGTTTAGTTCGTCGCGCAAACGACCGGAACTGCCGCCGTCATCGGTCACCGTGACAATTGCCGAAAGCGGGTTGAGCGAAAAACTCTCCGCCAAATTATTGCCTGTAAACTCTTCGCTGATAATTTTCCGACCAACAAATTCTTTGAGTCCGCGCAGCAAAGTTGATAGTCCCGTCCCGCCGCCAATGGCGACGACATTTAAATTTTTGGTTTCACGAGTTGAAAACTGAACTTGAGCCATTAGGTCGAATAGAGTTGCCGGGAGAAACTAAAATATTATCAGACTTTTTGATTGAAGCAATAACCAATCCAAACAAGTTGCAAAGGTTAACGGTCAAAACTTCACCCGAAATTTGATAACATTTGTTTTGAGCGATGAACATATTAGACAGGAGATAATGCGGCAAAATCAATTAAAGGGTAAAAAACACTTGAAGTGAAGCTGTAGGCTGTGCTAGATTCAAAATCGTGATTTGGGATGTATTTACAAATCATGCAAGCTGTAAAATATCAACGGGCGCGGTCACGCTGAAGTTTAACCGTAACAACCTTCCAGCCTCGCATTACTAGAGAAATAAGAGAGCACTTTTCATGGCGGAAACTTCCATCATCATGCACGAACAGCAGTTTCAGAAAATCAAGTCCGTGCTGGCACGACTTTTTCACGAAACTGCGGCGCGAATTGTTTTTCTCGTTGCCCGCGACGGTCAACCAATTGCCTCTCACGGCGATGTTAGTCATTTCGACTCGACTAGTTTTGCTTCGCTTGCCGCCGGAAATGTCGCTGCGACTTCGAGCATGGCGCAGCTCATCGGCGAGCAAACTTTTCCAACGCTCTCACATGAAGGAGAACGCGATAGTATCTACATTTACGTAATCGGGCGTTGTCTTTTGTGCGTCGTTTTTGACGATCGCTCAACTTTAGGGCTGGTCAAACTTCGAGTTAAACGTGCTTACCCTGAATTGCAGGGAATCATGACTGAGTTGACACAATCAACCGAAGAACATCGCTCTATCGAAAACGCCCTCTTCGCTGAGATTACCGACGAAGACATTGACAGCCTCTTTAGTTAACACCCCTTTCCGAGCATCATGACTTTTATCAACTACGCTTCGCGCGAAATCAACTGCAAAATTGTTTATTACGGTCCGGGTTTGTGCGGCAAAACAACGAATCTGCAATTTATCTACGATTCGACCGCGCCGCAATCAAAAGGCAAACTGATCAGTCTGGCGACTGAAACCGATCGGACGCTCTTTTTCGATTTTATGCCGCTCGAACTTGGCACCGTTCGCGGTTTTAAAACCAGGTTTCACCTGTACACCGTTCCGGGTCAGGTTTTCTACGACGCTTCACGCAAACTGATTTTAAAGGGCGTGGACGGCGTGGTTTTTGTCGCCGATAGTCAGGAAGAGCGGATGGATGCGAACGTCGAATCGCTTTACAACCTCGAAGAAAATCTCAAGATTCAAGGCTACGATTTGATGCAAATTCCTTACGTTCTCCAGCTTAACAAACGTGATTTGCCGAGCGCCGTGCCCCCCGAATATCTCAAAGAAGAACTGCAGCGCAAAGGCGAACCAATCTTTGAAGCCGTCGCATTCAAAGGCGACGGTGTTTTCGACACT